>JBEKFN010000005.1:0-29144 GCA_050013295.1 Terriglobales bacterium | reverse complement strand
AGGAAGTCATCAACAGCCATCGTGAACCGCTGAACCCGCCCGCATGGGAGTGATTTCGAAGACCAACGCCCAAGCGAAGCTTGGACGGGACTCGCTAGTCTGCCTTCCCGAAGCCGTTAACAATCCTCTTCATGATCCGCTCTGCCCACTGAAATGCTCGCATCAATGAGCTTGTCCGTGCGCGGGCTGCCCTGCGGCGTTTCCAAAGAGGTCATCCGCTGTCTGCATGTGCAGGCTCGCAAGGATCGCTGCCATGATCCCGATCGCTCTTTTTCTGCCTTCGTCCATCCCGGCACGATGCTGCTTTCGCTATGTATTCGCCGTCGCTATTGTGCTACTGTGCTATTGGGGAGAGTGCGGTGGCAGAGAATCGAAGACCCGAAGAACTTTATGACAGGCACCGGGATAAAGTGTGGGAAGACATCAAGTCCAGCACTGAGAGCTTCGATAAGTACATGCTTACGTTTTCGAGTGGGGCACTCGCGCTCTCATTGGCATTTGTCAAGGATGTGGTTCCGCTCGGTAAGGCAGTTTGGATCGCTTCGCTCATTGGGTCTTGGATTGCGTTCGTGCTCTGCATCCTCGTTACGCTGATGTCATTCCAGTGCAGCGTCAAAGCCCTTGAGAGCACCATTCCTGCTCTAAATGAATACTATTTGCATGGCAAGGAAGATGCGTTCAACCGACATCTCCAAAGTTTCTGGTCGAGGGCAGTGGGCTGGTGTACGCTGGGACAAGTCGTATCTTTCGCGCTCGGCGTCATCTTCACCATGATGTTCGTCATCGCGAATGTTAGGGAGGATAGGATGAGTAAGCCGGAAAACGCGCAGAAAGTTGTCACTGGTGGTTCTCTGAAAACGCTAAAACCCGCCGCAATGACGCCCCTGTCGGAGGGATTCAAACCGCCTCAAATGACGCCCGCCGTGACCAACGGAGAACACCGAGGAATACAATCAGTCCCGATGACGCCAGCGCCGACGCAAGGAACGCCGCAACCTGCTTCGGGAAATGCACCCGCACAGTCCACTCAATCGACTAAGAAGTGACGTTTAGAATGGAGGATTGTAATGAGAACAACTGATAGCCTAAAACCTGCCCTTATGACGCCGATCGATCCGGGTTCTGTCAAAGGCGGTGTGATGCCCCCCGGAATGACACCCATTCCGACGCAGCAAACTCCGGCACCTGCCCCGCCAGCACAGCCGACGCCGCCCCCGAAAGAGTAAGGTTCTCCCCCTGCCAAGGCGGGCAAAGAGCTAGCCTACTTCTTGCGAACTGCGCTCAGCAGACCCGTCAGAGAATTCGCGAATTGTGAAAGTTCTCCGATAATTGAATCGAGTTGTTCGGGCGTCAGACTGATGTTCCCGTTGTTGTTGAGCAGTCGTTGCTTAGTTTGTGTCTTGTAATCCTCACTCGGGATGCTTCCCTTGTGCACGCAGCAGTTGCGTGCCAGCGAAACCTCCCGCACCGTCTCGAAACCCTCAATCCTTTCGAGGTCAATGTTGAAGCGGGCGTGATATTCAGTCGCCAGCTTGAGCAGTTCCGATGTTCCCGCATACTTCGGGTCGGGAGGGTGGGTCTTATTGAACCGTTGTTTTTGTTCATCCAAAAACGATTTCATCTGACTCGCTAACAGAGTGAGAGCCATTGCAGCGAGAGCTTCCGTCTGGTCTATCCAGCGGAATTCTTCGTAGTCGATGACCTGTGAGGTCAGTTCGTGGGACTCTTCATCGGTCGCTTTGTTCAACTCTCCGTACAGCTTTTCTTTTGTTTCCCCGTATGCCTTTTCGAGCACCGAATGCGCTGCAAGATACGCATCGCGGATACGGTGATTCAGCGACTCCTGAAACTGCTCCGATTCATATTTCAACCAGTCAAAGTTGATCCAAACCATTTTGTAGTCACCCCGGAGAAGCTATAGGAAAGCTACCAGAAAGCCCCGCGTGAAGTCCCTGCTCCGCTCAGGATGACAATTGTGGATAGGGTGACTGAGAGCCGAGAGCTGACAGACTGACAGCTCTTTTACGTCCACCGAAACCACCTCAACGCGAGGACGAACGACACTCCTCCCCAAACAGCTAGAACCAGCAGTCGCCCCGATTGGGAGGCTAGCGTCGCGCCTTCTAATATGGTGGCTCTTAGCGCGTCGTTGAGGGCGGTTAGGGGGAGGGCTTTGATGAAGGGGTGGGTGATTGCTGGAAATCTTTGGTAGGAGAAGAAGACTCCGGAGAAGATCCACATCGGCATCATGACCACATTGATGAGGCCGGAGACGGTTTCGATTTTTTGCGCGCGACAGGCGGTTAGGAGGCCTACGCCTCCGAAGGCTACGGCTCCGAGCGACCCTAGCAGGAGGACCGCGAGGATGGATCCTTGCATCGGCATGTGAAAAACTAATACGCCGAAGCTTAAGAGCAACCCTACTTCGATCACCATCAGGACCAGGCGGCTGCTGGTTAGGGCTAGCAGGAAATCGCTGCGGCGCATGGGGGTGGCTACGAAACGCTTCAGCAGTTTGCGCTGACGCATTTCTACCAGCGCGAAGCCTACTCCCCACATGCCGGAGTTCATCAGGTTCATGCCGAGCAGGCCGGGGATGAGGAAGTCGATGTAGCGCGAGCCGGGTTCGCTGGAAGATTGCGCGGACGTGGCTAGCGCATCTTTGCGTCCGGCCGCGGATTGGAGCCGGGCGTCGATTTCGGCGCGGGAGAGAACGCTCTCTGGGCGCGCGGGATCGTAGTAGTACGTGTAGCTGCCGTCGGGGTTGGACTCGATCGCTAGATCGAACTTGCCGAAGTGGAAGGCCTTCAACGCGGCGTCGCGATCGAGCACGGTGGTTTGGACGGTGGAGTGACTGGACGAACGTTTATCGTACGAGCCTTTATCCGAACTCTTATCCGAACCTTTATTCGAAGTCTGGAGCATGGCTAGCGTTTTCTGCGCACCGGGGCCGTCGATCACTACTACCGACGTTATGTCCGCGGGCTTGTTGCGAAAGGCTATGCCAAGTCCAGCCGCGAGCAGCAGCGGAAAAATGAAGACCCAGAAGACGACTTCCGGCTCGCGTTTTAGTTCGAGGATGCGGGCCCAGAGGAGATGACGGTATCCGGACCAGCGGCCGCTGCGGCGCACGGGTGGGATGGGTTGCGGCTGCCGATTCTTATCAGCGTGGAGGTTGGGCGCGTGGGTTTCTGTGGTTGCCATTTAGTCTTCTCGCAGATGGCGGCCGGTGAGTTGCACGAAGACGTCTTCGAGGCTGGCCTGGCGCGTGCTGAGGTGTTCGAGTTGATGGCCGTCGTTGGTTACCGCATCCAGAAGAGCGGGGATAGTTAGGTGCGGCTCGCGGACACTTAGGAGGACGGTTGAATCCTCGCGACGGACGGACTCCACGCTGGGCAGCGATCGCCAACGGTCTAGGTTGACGTTGTCGTCGCTAGCGGCGCCGGTATGCTCGTTGCCATTTCCGCCGCGGCCAATCGCCGATGCAGCGCCGTGCATCGCGCTCTGTGGGACGGGCGAGGACGCCCGTCGCTCCACTGTCCCCACTTGGAACTCGACCACGTGATGGCCGCCGAGGCGGTCGATGAGGTCGGCGGGAGTGCCTTCGGCTATGATCTGGCCGTGATCGACTATGGCGAGTTGGTCGCAGAGGCGTTCGGCCTCGTCCATGTAGTGCGTGGTGAGCAGCACGGTGCCACCTTTTTTCTGGAAGACGCGGATGATGTCCCAGAGCTGGCGGCGGCTTTGGGGATCGAGTCCGGTGGTGGGCTCGTCGAGAAATAGGATCCGCGGATTGCCTACTAGAGCGGTGGCTACGGCTAGGCGCTGTTTCTGGCCTCCGGAGAGCTTGCCTACCCAGGCGTCGGATTTCTCGGTTAGTTGGAGTTCTTCGAGGATGTCATCGGCGGGGCGCGGTTCGCTGTAGAAGCTGGCGAAGAGTTCGATGGTTTCGCGGACGGTTAATTTTTCTGAGAGACGCGTTTCTTGCAACGAGATGCCGATCCACTCGCGCAATCGGCGCGGGTTGTCGTTCCAGGTGTGGCCGAAGATGCGGACTTCTCCGGAGGTGGGCGCTAGCAGACCTTCGAGGATTTCTATGGTGGTGGTCTTCCCTGCTCCGTTGGGGCCTAGCAACCCGAAGCACTGGCCGGCTTCGATTTGCAGGCTGAGGCCGCGGACGGCTTCGACTTTGCCGTCGTAGGTCTTGCGCAGGTTGGTGCATACGATCGGGGATTCCACTGGCAAATTGTAGCTTAGCTTGCGGCGGCTTTGCGGAGCTGCGCTCCTTGGGACGGACGAATGCGTCCGTCCCTACGTGATGCTTTCAGGGTCTGCGCTCTCTGGTTGGCATCGGGACGTCGCCTTTGGCATCTTGCCAGAGGATCGCATTTAGCTTTTTCGCACCGGCCGCATCGGGCCTGGAGAAATTCATTTGCGACGATTCTTTTGCGCCTGGCGCGTTCTTTTGGTTCACTTTATAGATGAGCCCGCTGCGCAGATTCTTCTCGTCGGCGTGGAACGGCGGCTGCGTTCCCGGGCCGGAGAACGGCGGTGACATGAGCGGGGCGTGCGCATCGAACAGATTCATCGGCGGCAGGCCGAGTAGAGCTTCCATGGTGTGGACCAGGCTGACGGTCGTGTAGAAGCTATGATCCACGAACGTTTGCGGCGGGTGCGGCGCGTACTTGCTGATGACCAAGGCGATGGATCGATGGGCATCGATGTGATCGGCGCCGTCCTGGGCGTCGTCCTCAACCACGAAGATGGCGGTGTCGTCCCAGTAGGGGCTGTGGGAGACAGCATCGACTACGCGCCCCACCGCGAGATCGTTATCGGCTACCGAAGCCTGCGGCGTGGGCTTGCCGGGACGCGTGCCTCCGGTATGATCGTCGGGAAGATAAAGCAGGATGAACTGCGGAAGTTCTTGCGCGGTTCCCCTGGCTTTCACAAACCCAGCAAATTCGCGCAGGAACTCGTCGGCGCGGAGTTGGTCGGGATAATCGGTTTGGAAATCTGGAAAGAGAGGGTCGTAGTGATCGCGCAACGCGGCTTTCAGGGGACGCGTGCGCTTGATCTGCGGAATTGCCCACGTCCACGGGCTCGGCCCACCCGGTGGATTGCCGACGTTCGGCGGTAGCGGCTCTCCTTTATTGATTTCCGCGACTGGGCAGGTTGCCGTCGAGGCCCATGGGACTCCTGCCGCCGGCGAATGCGCTTTTTCACTTTTGCACCATACGGCGGCGATGAATTCTCCGTAGATGCGATAGCTGAGGTTGCGGCGGGCGAGGTTGTCCCAGAGGAAGCCGGTGGCGGGGTCGTCGACGTCGGGGATTCCCTGCTCGAGCGGAAATTCCTCGGCCACGCTGCCGCCGAAGTCGTAGGTTCGCTCTTTGTTGCGATAGCCGATGGGCCAGGTCTTTTCGTTGTAGTCGGAGGTGGTGGCGGCTGTGGACCAGAGGTGTCCGTCTCCGGAAACTTCGCCGCTGTCGTAGAAATTGTCGAGCACTCCGAATTGCAGGGCCAGCTTGTGCTGGTTGGGCGTGATGTCTTTGCCGTACATGGTTAGCGATGGGTCGCCATCGCCTATGGGCAAGTCGCCCAGGATTTGATCGTAGGTGCGGTTTTCCTTCAGCACGTAGATCACGTGGCGGATGGGATTGCTTCCGCCGGCGAACGCTAACTTGCCTCCGTCGGAGTGGACGAGGTTGTCTTCTTCTACCTGGTGCGTGTAGGCGGCTAGATTCTTGTCGATGTCGGCCAGGCTTAGGCGTTGGATGGAGCCACCGATCAGAGTGGGAATGTAGGGATGCTCTTTTCTTTTGCGCTCGCCACCCCTTAGCGCGTTCTGCATGTTGTTCGGGCCGCTGCTTTCTCCTTTGGCGGTGGCGATTAGGAGATCGCTGCCGGCGATGGCTAGGGCGCTGGGATACCACTCGGTGGGGATGAAATCGATGGGAAGAGCGAGTCCAAGCGCATTTGTAAGGGCGCAGTTTTTCGTACATTCCTGCAAATCTTTGACCTTGAACACAGCGATTGCGTCGAGCGCTCCGGCAGCGGCGAAGAGATATTTTCCGTCCGGCGAGACAGCGATGGCCTGGAGCACAGACCCGGGGTCCCTTCGGAGCATAGATCCGTAGTTTCTGTCGTTGGTGCGATAGGGGATGAAGACGCTTCCGGATTTCACATGGATCTCAGCCAGGGCGTCAGCGTTTGCGAAAGTGATGTAGAGTGTCTCCTCGTCCGGGCTTAAAGCCATTGCGGTTGGGTGTCCACTGGGCGCGACGGCCTCGACAGGTTTCATTACATCAATCCAGCGCGAGACTTTTCCTGTTTCAAGATTCAGTTCCGCGACCGATGAGGTGTTCCACAAGCTGACCCACGCTTTCGTTCCGGCTTTATTGGCGACCACCGTGTACGGATACACGCTGGGAATATAACGGCTGCGGCTTAAATCGAAAGATTTTTCAATTTTTCCAGAGTTGACATCTAGCAGCACCACGTTGTCGGAAAGATTGTTGGCCACGAGCAATCGATCGCCCGCGAAAGGGACGGGCGAGGACGCCCGTCGCTCCATTTCGCTGTTTGCCGCGGGCAAGACAGCTAGGCCTGCGGGGTATGGGATTGCGGTTCCGGTGGGAGTTTTGCGCAGGCCGAACGCTATCTCTTTGCCTTCGGCGATGGGCTGGGGCGGTATCTTGATGAAGCGGTCGGGAGTGATCTGTCCGTCCGCGAATTTGTATACCGCGATGCCGTTGCCGGTGCTCTTTGGCTTCTGGCCGGTGGGGTCGGTGATGGAGCCGATTGAGGCGTAGAGATGTTTTGCGTCGCTCGAAAACGCCAGGCCGATGAAATAACTCTGGGGCGTGGAATAGTCGTCGCTCAGGCGGTCGTCGGGGAAGTCCTGCAGTTGATTGTTGCTGAGATCGAGA
The DNA here is from genome assembly GCA_050013295.1 of Terriglobales bacterium. GTDB lineage: Bacteria > Acidobacteriota > Terriglobia > Terriglobales > Acidobacteriaceae > Acidiflorens. The sequence continues at coordinate 22,215 of JBEKFN010000005.1, read as the reverse complement.
ATGGCGATCGACTGGCGCGCTCCGGCTTCTTGCGTGCCGTATCCCTGATTGAGGAGCGCGGCGTAGCGGCCATCGGGACTGAGGGCGATGGTGGCGGGAAAGCTGTTGGTGCGGGCAAGGTAGCCGGGGACAGGGAGGGTCAGGCTCTTGCTGGTCGGCAGGTTGATTCGGCGCGAATGGTCGGCGGCGCGGGCGATCACGAAGACAACGAGCAGCGAGGAGAAAGCAAGGAGCGAGACAACGGCTAACTTTTTCACGAGCGAGGGCCTCGGGAGGGTTGTACCATTGGGATCGACTCTCAGGCAAACCGGAAAATCTTGGTTACGGCGAAGGCGGGACGTTCAGTAAAACGACAGCTCTTTCATCGGATAGTGCTTGCGGTTGCGCGTCCACAACTCAGCACGATTCAACACTGCGGCCGCGGCAATCAGCGCGTCAGTTATTTGCAGGCCGTGACTCTTACCATATTGACGGAGATAATCGCCCGCTCGGCGGCCAGTCTCATAGTCGATGGGGACGCAAACAAGAGTGCGGAATAGCTTGGCAGTCGCCTCATGCTCGCGCGGTAACGCTCCTGCCCAGAGTTCTGCGGAACTTACCGGCGAACACAAAATTGCGCTACCGGATTCTGCCAGTTGCGTCCATCGGGATAAGATATCGTGATTCCGCTCGCGAGAAACCTCGATAAGAACGTCGGAATCGACCAGGACCGTCACCGCTTCCCAAGCCTCTCCAGCCGAGTATCACGCCGCAGGCTGCGCACGTATTCTTCGGTAGAGTCGGGCAAATCCTTACGATCCTTCCTGATTCCCACGAAAGCAAGCATGGCCTGTCGGCGCTCATCTAAATTGCCCAGATAGCGCTCTCGTGCGGCTTGGCGCACTAAATGGGAAATGGTCGTTTTCTCGTTGCGGGCTCGATTGTGCAGAGCGGTCCAGAGATCGTCGTCAAGGTATAGCTGCGTGCGCTTCATGATGTACAGTATACATCACCTGCGCATTTCCAACTACTTCGTTCCCACCAAATGCGCCTCCGCCACCTGCTCCCCGCTGCGGGCCTTCTTTACGCCGATCAGTTCCACTGCTTTGGCGGCTATGTGTTCGGCGGAGACTTCGAACTCCTTGATTAACTCCCAGGGAGCGCCGGAATCTCCGAAGCGGTCTTTTACTCCGATGGCGCCGGTGATGGTGGGGATGCCATAGAGCGCGGGCGACTCGGTGATGGCGCTTGCGACTGGCCACGCCAGCGCGCCGATCTGGTGCTCTTCGGCGGTCAGGACTACGCTGGTGTCGCGAGCGGCTCGCACGATGGCTTCGGTGTCGAGCGGCTTTAGGGTGTGCATGTTTAGGACTCGGGTTTCGTAACCGAAATCCTGCTTCAGGATCCAGGCGGCTCGCATGGCCTCGGGCACCATGGGACCGCAGGCGATGATGGTGAGGTCTTCGCGCTCGTTGCGGTATTCGGATTCCAGTTTGGTCTCGAAGGCTTCGATGAAATTCGCAGCCTCGCCACGCAGGCGAATCACGTTGGCTTTGCCGAAGACGAACGGCGTTTTTTCGTCGGTGACGATGGGCGTGGCCTCGCGGGCGAAGCGGATGTATTTCGGACCGACGTGCTTTAGCAGCAGATAGTCGGTGGCTTTGCGGGTTTCGACCATGTCGCACGGGACGACCACGTTCATGTTGGGCAGTCCGCACATGGCGAACAGGTCTTCGAGGGCTTGGTGCGTCGCGCCATCGGGACCGACGCTGACGCCGCCGTGGGCTCCGGCGATCAGGACGTTGAAGTTGCCATAGCAGATCGAGGTGCGGATCTGGTCGAGATTGCGGGCGGCGGCGAAGGTTGCGTAGGTGCCGAAGACGGGGAGCTTGCCTTCTTTGGCTAGTCCGGCGGCGGCCGAGGTGGCGGATTGCTCGGCGATGCCCATGCTGATCCAGCGCTCCTTGCGCTCGGGTTTGCCGGCGTAGAACTCGCTGATGGTGATGGAGCCGGAGATATCCAGGCCGAAGCAGACTACGCGCGGATCGTCGCCATTCGCGGCTAGCGACTGGCCGAAGCCTAGGCGGGTGGGCTTCATTTGGACCTTCATATTTTCGGCGGCGTTCCACCAGTAGTTGCGGTGAAACTTGGGCATCTTGGCTTCTAGTTTGCGGTCGACCTCGGCTTGATATTGCTTGGCGTGAGCGAAAAGTTGCTCGACTGGGATCTGGCCTTCGAGTCCTAATTCCTTCAATCCTTTATTTAACTCTTCAACGTTGGGCACTTTGCCGTGCCATCCGGCAATGTTTTCCATGAAGCTGACGCCTTTGCCTTTTACGGTGTCGGCGATGATTACCGTGGGTTTGCCGGAGCCGGCTTTTGCTTTGGCATTCTCCAGCGCCTCGACTACCTGCTTCATGTCGTGGCCGTCGATGGTTAGGACTTCCCATCCGAAGCTGCGATATTTATCTTCGAGGGGCTCGACGTTCATTACGTCTTTTACCCAGCCGTCGATTTGGAGGCGGTTGCGATCGATGATGCCGACCAGATTGTCTAGCTTGAAGTGGCCCGCTTCCATCGCGGCTTCCCAGATCTGACCTTCCTGCTGCTCGCCGTCTCCCATGATGCAGAAGACGCGGTGATTCTTCTTATCTAGCTTGGCGGCTAGCGCGATGCCTACGGCTATGCTTAGACCCTGGCCTAGCGATCCGGTGGAAACTTCGACGCCTGGCAGTTTTAGCCAGTGCGGATGGCCCTGATAGGGCGAATAGAGCTTGCGCAGGAGCGCGACATCTTCTATTGGATGGAAACCGGCGAAGGCTAGGCCGAGATAGAGGCAGGGCGCTTTGTGGCCGGTCGACCAGACGATGCGATCGCGGTCGGGCCAGTTGGGATTCTTGGGATCGTGGTCGGCTACGCGAAGGTAGAGTGCGGCGGCGATGTCCATGATGGAGAGCGTGCCGCCGGCGTGTCCGGATGTAGCTGCGCACAGGGCGGCGAGGTCGTAGCCCCTCATCAAGGTAGCCTGCTGTTTCAGTTCTTCGATGCTGTAGGAACGCAGAACTTCGCCGGTGGTCGAATTTTGAATAGACATGGGGTGGCTCCTTCGCTTACGCCGCGTGTTGGGCGGGGCAGGAAACGGCGCATACGCTTACAGCATGAGCGTAACGGGCTGGGGCGCGGGGTTCAGTGAGCGGGGTCACAGGCGGGGGTGACGTGTGACGCACTCCCGCCCGAGCGGCCGATTTTTCACCGCCGAGACGCGGAGAACGCCGGGAAACTTTTTGAGCAACCGCGCAGAGTTCTGCCCGCACGCCGATAGCGAATCCGGAGTTGCGGTGACCTGGCAACTGCCGAGCTGCGCTCGGCTTGGACGGACGACGGCGCCCGTCCCCACACGAGCCGGGCTACGGAAACATTGAATCCGATCTAGCGCGCTGATTTGAAGATGGAGAACACCGCGCCTTGCGGGTCGGCGATCACTGACATGCGGCCGACTCCTTCCATCGTCATGGGCGGAACATAGAAATTGGCGCCCATCTGTTTGGCCTTCGATGCCGCAACATCCACGTCATCCACCAGGAAGTAGGCTAGCCAGTGCGGCGGCGTTCCAGGCTGGCGATACTTTGAGGGCGGAACGCCTCCGATGAAATGTTCGCCGTTCTTGATGTGCAGGTATCCGGAGGTATCTTTTGGATCGGCTGTGACCTGCCATCCGAAAAGACCCGAGTAAAAGTCAGAGGCGCGTTTTACGTCGGGAGTGCTTAGATCGGCCCAGCACAGCGTGCCGTGGACTGCGGCAATCCCGATTCCGGCGTTCTTGTTCGCCTGCCATACGCAGAAAACCGCGCCGGTGGGATCCTGGATGACTGCCATGCGGCCGGCATCCATAACGTCGAACGCTGGGGCAAGAATTTTGCCGCCTAGCTGCTGCGCCTTGGTGACGGCTGCGTCGGTGTTCTCGACGGTGATGTAAATCATCCAGTACGGAGGCGCGCCCTGCGTGCGCTCGTCGGGACGCAGCGTGCATGCGGCGGCGGCTTCGCGGCCCTGGAGTTTGAATTCGGTGTAAAAATCGTTCGGGCCCATCGGGTTGTCATGGGCTTCCCAGCCGAAGAGAGAGCCGTAGAAGTTCTTGGCGGCAGATTGGTCGGTGGTGTGGAGTTCAATCCAGCAGAAAGAGCCGGCGGGGTGCTTGTCGATGTTTGTCATAGCGGCGAAATTTTACACTAAATCGGGCCGGCTAGGTTTAAGGACATGAAAGAATCCTTAACGCAGAGATCGCTGAGGGATCGCGGAGGTCGCAGAGTCTCTAGGGAATTCACACGGTGGAGCGACGGGCGTCCTCGCCCGTCCTGACGGGCGGGACGCCTGGCTCTCCACTTTGTTTCAGCGGAGGTTCTTCCCTACCCAGTCTTCGATTTTTGCCAAGGCCGTGTTCAGGTTCTCGAGCGAGTTGGCTACGCTGAAGCGGAGATAGCCTTCTCCGTATTCGCCGAAGGCGGTGCCGGAGAGGCAGGCTACTCCAGCCTCTTCGAGCAGTGCGTCGGCCAGTTTCTTCGACGGCCAGCCGGTTTTGGTGATGTTCGGAAACACGTAGAATGCGCCCTTCGGTATGCGGCACGAGAAGCCTTTGATCTTGTTCAGGCCGGTGACGAAGGCGTCGCGGCGGCGCTTGAATTCAGCGCACATTTTGTCGACCGAGGACTGGTCGCCGCGCAGCGCTGCAATTCCGGCAACCTGGGTGAAGCTGGCGGTGCAGGAGGTCGAGTTGGTCATGAGGCGCGCGATGGGCACGGCCAGGTCGGGCCGCATCACGCCGTAGCCCATGCGCCATCCGGTCATGGCGTAGGTTTTGGAGAAGCCGTCGAGCAGAATGGTGCGCTCTTTGAAGCCGGGTACGCTCATGATGGAGAAGTGCTCGCCTTCGAAGATGAGGCGGCTGTAGATTTCGTCCGAAAGAATGAGGATGTTGCGGTCGCCGATGGCCTCGGCTATTTCGAGAACGTCTTTTTTGGTGAGCGTGCCCCCGGTTGGGTTGTGCGGCGAGTTCAGGATGATTAACTTGGTGCGGTCGGAAATCAGCGAGGCCAGTTCTTTTACATCGACGGAAAAGTCACGCTCTTCGCGGAGCCGAATGGGAATCGCCTTGCCGAGCGAATAATTGATCATGGACTCGTAGATGGGGAAGCCGGGATTGGGGTAAATGACTTCATCTCCGGCCTCAATTAGTGCCAGGATTGTGAAGAAAATAATAGGCTTGCCGCCTGGGACCACGACGACTTCCTCGCTCGAAACCGGGACATTGCGGGTGCGGCTGACGTAGTCGGCAATCGTCTGCCGCAGGTCGGGCAGACCGGCGGCGGGACCGTAGTGAGTCCATCCCATGTAAAGCGCGTCGACGCCGGCCTCGATGATATTGGCAGGGGTGTCGAAGTCGGGTTCGCCAATTTCGAGGTGAATGATTTCTTTGCCCTTCTTTTCGAGGGCGCGGGCGCGGTTCAGGACTTCAAAGGCGGTCTCGGTTCCGAGTCGCGACATCCGGCTGGCTAGACGCAATTCATGTTGAGTTGTTGTGGGCATGGCCGAAGTTGAAATTATAACGCTTTGGGGAGGTCAGAGGTCGATAAGGTCAGAGGTAAGAGGTCAGATTGCAGAAGTAAAAATCAAAGTCTCCGCCTGGAGATCTTCACCTCTGCAATCTGACCTCTGACCTCTGCAATCTAACTTCTGACCTCTGCAATCATTCCGAGATGGTGCTCTCTTCGCTCTGGGCGCGCAGGATGCGATCGACGGAGTACGGGGCGCGCTGCGCGGGCTCGTGATAATGGCGCACCTGCATTTCTCCGAGCAGGCCGACGGCGAGCATGTTCAGGCCCGCCAGCAACAACACGGCGGAGAACAGCATCAGCGGGCCGTGCTGGTACATGATGTCGGTGTGGTGCAATACCTTCTCCAGGACGAGCCAGAAGGAAACGGCGCTGCCCGCAAAAATGCTGAACATCCCAACCGTGCCGAAAAAATGCAACGGGCGGGAAAGATATTTGAGCAGGAAACGAATGGTGATGAGATCGAAGAAGACGCGGAAGGTGCGGGAGATTCCGTAATGCGAATTCCCGCGTTCCCGGTTCACGTTCTTGATGGGCACTTCGATGATCGACGCGCCGTGCCATGAGGCCAGTGCGGGAATGAAGCGGTGAAGCTCTCCGTAAAGCGGAATCTGCCCGAGGATTTCGCGGCGGTAGGCTTTAAAAGTGGTGCCGAAGTCGTGGATGTCGACGCCGCTCAATTTGGCCATGAGCCAGTTGGCGCAGCGCGACGGGATGCGGCGCAGCCAGAAATTGTCGACGCGATTCTTGCGCCAGCCGCTGACGATGTCGTAGCCCTCGGCAATTTTTTCGAGGAACAACGGGATGTCGGCAGGATCGTGTTGCAAGTCGCCGTCCATGGCGATGATGTATTCGCCGCGGGCGTGGTCGAATCCAGCCGCGAGGCCGGCAGTCTGACCAAAATTGCGGCGCAGCTTGACGACGGTCACGCGGCTGTCAACGGCGGCAATTTCACGCAGCAGATTGAATGTGCCGTCGATCGAACCGTCATCGACTAGCACCATCTCGAAGGTCTCACCGCTCGCTTCCATCACGGACTTAAGCCGCGCGTACAGATCGGTGACGTTCTCCTGTTCGTTGTGGAGGGGAACTACAATTGAATATTTGAGCACAGTACTTTTGATTATACGGCAACGGAGCGTTGCTTTCGAAGTGACTCCGGTGAGGCGTGACCTCGGCGGGATGGGAGTTCGTCCGCGGCGCCGTGTAGTTGGCGACCAGCACGCCTTCCCGGTAAATTCTGCGGGATCCGCTCCAGTTGAGCGGGGTTTTTCGTCGCGAGCGCAAACCCTTAGCGGCTCGCTGCCAATCGCTGCTCGACTAACTCCTCGATTCGATCGACTACTTCGTCCTCGCTCATATTCGTCGAGTCGAGCACCACGGCATCCTCGGCGGCCACGAGCGGTGAAGCCGCGCGGGTACGGTCTCGCCGGTCGCGCTCGCGGAGTTCCGCAGCCATCGCCTCGGCCGGTGCGCCCTTCACCTTCTGCTGGTCGAGACGGCGCTGCTCTCGAATCACGGGATCGGCGTCGAGAAAAATCTTTAAATCGGCATCGGGAAAAACTTTTGTTCCAATGTCGCGGCCCTCCATCACAATTCCGCCGCCGATGCCCATCTCGCGCTGCCGCGCCACCATCCACTCCCGCACCTTGGGATGCACCGAGACGCGCGACGCCGCCTCGCTCACATCGCGCTCGCGAATGCGCTCGGAAACGTCTTTTCCGTTGACGAGCACACGATTGCCGCCGATGGAGCGATCGAGAGTAATGCCCGAATCCTGCGCCATCTTCAGCAGTGCGGCCTCGTCGTCGAAAGAAGCGTCCCACTCGATGGCGCGCAGCGCCAGAGCGCGATACATCGCACCGCTTTCCAGGTTCACGTAGCCGAGTTTGCGCGCCAGGCGGGAGGCGATGGTGCTCTTGCCGGCTCCGGCGGGGCCGTCTATGGCGATGATGAGTTTGCGCTGGGAGGGATCGGTCATTGGGCGGGGTGCATTGGGCGAACTGAGAATTGTACACTTTTGCGCGGGAGAGCTTCACCACAGGGGACGCAGGCCTAATCAGCGAGCCGCGCTTCGCACGGCTTGGACGGGCGAGGGCGCCCGTCCCCACACCACCTTATCAGCCCACCCGCTCGGGGCGGGGCTTGGGCACGTAGGCTTGTTTTGGGGGAGTTACCTGCAGCAGCGACTTGCTCCCGACATATACAAAGCTCAGTTCGCGCGCCGAGAGCAAGGCGTGGATTGCTTCTTTTACGCGCGTCCGTGGGACGAAGTTTGCGAGGAAGTTTTCGACCTCTCCCTCTTCCACGGCGACCACGCAGTCCAGATATTTCGAGACCAGAGCCGAGAGCGCTTCGGGCACAGAAATGCCGACGCCCTCGCACACAGCATCCGGCGCCCAGCGCGACAACTCGTCCCACACGGAGCCTTCCTCCACCGTGTAATCGACGCGCGTGATGCGCAGTTTGGCCCAGAGTTCGCTCAACCCGCGATCGAGCCCGGCGTTCGAAAGCGAACCGCCCAGCATCTCGCCCAGTTTCGTTTTCGAAATCGGTCCACGGCGGCGGATGATTTCGAAAGCGTCACAGGCCAGCGGCGAATAGGGAGAGCGCGGCCCGGTTGCAGGCGGCTGCTTCGGGTTGCGCTCGCCCACGAGCGCATAAAAATAAGGAAACACCGAGGCGGCCAGTAGGAATGCGTTGTTCTCGTCAAATAGCGGAGCCTCGTAAGCTGCCTTGTCGCGCAGGGCGCGCACCATCAACTCGGTCGCTTCTCGGGCGCGCGGATCGGCGTAGGCGTGCTGGCGCGTAGGCAGGTTGTCATCCGCGCCCACCCAGGCTCCGATGAAAGTCGGCAACAGAGCCGCGGGGCGCATGGGATACATCAGGCAAAATCCCACCGACTCGAGGAAGGCGCGCGCCTCATCGAGAGTGCACACGGGCTGGCCGTCGAGGCGCCATTTGTGCATGCGAGCCTGGAGAAGTTCCGCGCCGGTCATGATTTCGATTAGAACACAGCTTTTCGCTGTTGGCTGATCGCTGTTCGCTTTGCGCTACTCGCTTCCTGCTCTTGGCGAACAGCGAACCGCGAAAAGCGAGCGTCCTAGATTCTCTTGAATGCCTTCTGAATATCCTGCATGGAATAGCGCAGCACTACCGGCCTACCGTGTGGGCAGCTCATGGGATGCTCGGTTTTTGCCAGTTCCGCTAGCAGCCACTCCATCTTGTTCTGCTCGAGTGGCATGTTGACTTTGATGGCGGCGTGGCATGCGATCGAGGCCGCGATACGGGTTCGCACCGCGTCCAGATTGATGGCCTGCTCTTCGCGGGTGAGCTGCTCGAAGATTTCGTTCAGCATGTGCTCGATCTGCGCCGCGTCCACGCCCGCCGGCGCGATCTTCACCGCCACGCTGCGTGCGCCGAAGGGTTCCGCCTCAAAACCATTGTGCGCAAGTTCTTCGGCAATGTCGCTGAAGATCGCCTGCTGTGCGGGAGTCAGTTCGATGACCAGAGGCATGAGCAAACGCTGGCTCTCGACCTGCTGCGCCGAACGTTGCCGCAGGATTCGTTCGAACAGTACGCGCTCGTGGGCTACATGTTGATCGATGATCCAAAGCCCGTCTTCGTTGACCGCAAGAATGAATGAATTTCTAATCTGGCCTAAGGGGCGCAGCGTGCGGAGCGATTCGAGAGTCGGCGCCGTTTGGGGCTCGTTATTTTGCGCGATCGGCGGCGCGCAGCCGTGATCGGGAATCGTCTGCTGGGCGTCGGGCTGGGGAACGCCCGTTGCCTCGGGCGCTCGGGCCAGCGATAGCGCTGCGTTCGCCTCGACGGCAATTCCTCCCGCAAATTCGAAGCGCGCCGTCGCCGCGGGAACTGGTGGGGCTTGCAGCGCGAACCCGCCCGCCGTCTCCGTTCCTGGCTCGTACAAGTCGCGCCACGGCGCGCGCTGCAAACTAGCGCCAGTCGCGCCCTGGCTGATCGCAGTATGGCTGAGGTTGGGACTGCTGAGGCCAGGACTGGCGGTTGGCTGCGCGCCGATCTCCGTCAGGAACTGCGGCACCGGACGTGCTTTCATCAGCGCGGCCCGTATCGACTCTCGGACGAAATCGTGAATCACCGTCTGCTGGCGGAAACGCACCTCGGTCTTCGAGGGATGCACATTCACATCCACTTCGGCCGTCGGCATTTCAATAAAAAGCAAGACCACCGGATACACCGTCGGCGGCAAAATGTTGCGGTACGCCTCGGTGATCGCATGTTGAATTAGACGGTCGCGAATCAGCCGTCCGTTCACGAAAATGAAGATCGAATTGCGATTGAGCTTCTGAATTTCCGGCTTAGAAACAAAACCATGCAGACGCACTTCACCGAAATTGGCTATGCGCGATTCCGCTGAAGAGGAAGACGGCGCTCCGCGGGCGGGGGCGCCCGCGCCACACGTGTCCGCGCTACGGCGCCACGGAGGAGGCTGGGGCAAGCCGATGCGCTCCAGCGGCTGGAGCGCCGCTAGCGGAATCAGTTGGTCGAGGGTCTCGCGCCCGAAAACCTGGTACACGCGCTCGCGATGGCCGGCGACGGGCGGCGCCACCAGCAAGGCATTCGTTGCCGAGTGCAACTCGAAATGCTTTTCCGGATGCGCGAGAGCATAGTGGGTTACGAGCGACGCGATATGGGAGAGTTCGGTCGATTCGGATCGCAGAAACTTCTTGCGCGCCGGCGTATTAAAGAAGAGGTCGCGAATCGTGATCGAAGTTCCCAGCGGTAGCCCCGCTTCTTCCACGCGGATGATCTTGCCGCCGTTAATTTCTAGGACCGTGCCGGCCGCTTCTTCTTCGGCGCGGGTTTCGAGATGGAGCCGGGCAACTGAAGCGATGGAGGGCAGCGCCTCGCCGCGGAATCCGAGAGTCGAAATGTTCAGCAGATCGTCGGTGTCTTTTATTTTTGAGGTGGCGTGGCGCTCGAAGGCCAGCATGGCATCGTCGCGCATCATGCCACAGCCGTTGTCGGTGAGCTGGATCAGCTTCTTCCCGCCCGCCTCGACCTGAATGCGAATGCGGGTAGAACCGGCGTCCAGCGCGTTCTCCAGCAGTTCCTTCACCACCGACGCGGGACGCTCGACCACCTCGCCGGCGGCGATCTGGTTGGCAACTCTTTCGGGGAGAACGTGGATTTTGCCCATGGGATCAGTGGTCAGTGGCTAGTGGTCAGTGGCCAGTGTGACAGATTCTTGGCTGCAGCGTAAAGGCGGGTCGAGGTTGGCAGTGGGCGCATCCAAAGCTAGCGTGGCGTATAGTTTTTCGTGGAGTGCTGCCATGAAACATGCAATTTTGGGAGCGGGAGCAATCGGAGGTTTGATGGGCACCGTGCTGTCATCGCTTGGCGAAGACGTCACGGTGGTAGTTCGGCCGGAGAAGTTGCCTGGCTATCCCGATCACTTGACGTTGGAGCGGCCTTCGGGCCCGCTTACTGCACCGGCAAAGGCGGTCGCTGCGCTAACGGAGCCGGTTGACGTGTTGTGGATCGCAACCAAAACCTATCAATTACAAACTGCGCTGGAAGTTGTGCGGACGTTACCGGGCTGCGTGGTTCCCTTGCTGAACGGGGTGGACCATGTCGCGGTGCTGCGGGCGCGATTTGGGCGCGAACGCGTGGCACCGGCAACGATTGCGGTGGAAGCGGAGAGGACTGCTGCGGGACGATTCATTCAGCGATCGCCGATTGTGCGCTTCAACCTCGCCGCCAGCCTGGAGCCGCTTTTGGGGCCGATCGTCGCTCGCTTGGGCGATTTTGGATTCAATTGCCAGTTCATTGCGAACGAGCAGAGTCTGCTCTGGGGCAAGCTTTGCTTCCTCGCACCCGCTGCGCTGGTGACTTCTGCATCCGGTATGAACGTTGGCGAGATCAGTGGCGACGCCGCCTGGAAACAGAAACTGAACTCTGCGATCGCCGAGGCATGTGCTGTGGCGAATGCGAGCGGCGCAGAGATTGGCGCGGCGCAGATCCAAACGATTTTTGGCAACTCGCCGCCGGGTATGCGCAGCTCCATGCAAAAGGATGTTGCCGCCGGGCGGGAGCTCGAGTTGGATGCCATTGGCGGCCCCATTGTGCGCGGCGGAGAACGTTACGGCATCGAGGTCTCGACTACAGTGAAGCTGATGGCGGAGATTCAAGCGAAGACTGTCGCGCATCGCCCCTAAGATTCTACCCCCGCGCTGAAGCGCGGGGCTAAGCTGGCTCGCCCCTCCGGGGCTGGATTCTCAATTATTTCAATTCACCGGTTTGCCTGAAAACGAGTTCGCACGCACTCTATCTCCGGTGGCTTGAGGCGCTGCCGACACGCGGGCGGGGGCCCCTTCGGCTTCGCTCAGGGCGGGTCCGCGCCACACGAGCGGTTTGCCTGCTACACTTTTTCTCCAAATGAAAACTCGAAGATTGCTTTTAAACTTGGGGTTGCTTGCTGGAGTGCTGGCGGGGCGCATGGCTTGGGCGCAGGCGGCGGCTGAGCCGACTGCATCGCAACCGGCTACTCCTGAAGAAAAGCATCTGCGAAATGTACGGCAGCTGACTTTTGGCGGATCGAACGCTGAGGCTTATTTTTCGGCAGACGGAAAGCGGCTGATTTTCCAATCTACGCGTGACAACTTGCAGTGCGACCAGATCTTCACCATGAATGTGGACGGGACGGAACAGAAGATGGTCTCGACCGGCAAGGGACGCACGACTTGCGGCTACATTTTTCCGCATCAGGACAAAATTCTGTATTCCTCGACGCACCTGGCGAGTGCGGAGTGCCCACCACGCCCGGACTATTCGAAGGGCTATGTGTGGGCGGTGTATCCGGGGTTTGATATTTTCACGGCGAAGCTGGATGGGTCGGACTTGAAGCAGCTTACTACGACTCCGGGGTACGACGCGGAGGCGACGATTTCAGAGGATGGGAAGAAGATTGTTTTCACATCGCTGCGCAATGGCGATCTCGATATTTACACGATGGATGCTAATGGCAAGCATGCGAAGCAGCTTACGCATGAGCTGGGATACGACGGCGGCCCGTTTTTTTCGAAGGACCGGAAGTGGATTGTTTATCGTGCTTACCATCCGAAGACGGAGCAGGAGATTGCGGAATATAAAGAACTGCTGAAGCAGAACCTGATCCGCCCCACCACTCTTGAGATCTGGATTATGAAAGCGGATGGGAGCGGGAAGCGGCAACTTACGAATTTGAACGCGGCGAGTTTTGCACCCTCGTTTTTTCCGGATGGGAAGCGGATTATTTTCGCGACGAACGTGGGCTCAACGGGCGGGATGGGGAACTTCGAGCTGTACGCGATCAACGTGGACGGAACGGGGCTGGAGCGGATCACGTATTACGACGGGTTTGATGGGTTCCCGATGTTTAGTCCGGATGGAAAGCAGTTGGCTTGGATTTCGCATCGCAACGGGAAGGCGCAGCGGGAGACGAATGTGTTTATCGCGGATTGGGTTCCGTGATTTGAGCGCTGTGATTCGCTGCCGAGCTTCGCTCGGCTGGGACGGACGAATGCGTCCGTCCCTACGTGAATCTCTCGTGAAGGAGTTGGTCTTTGATTTTTGTGGGGAGACGCGAACTGGCGAGTAGTTCTTGCAGCGGTCCGCCGGGGATTTCGCGGCCGAATTCCAGCGCGCGGGCCAGCGAGAGATGCGCGGTTCGCAGAAGGGCGGCGCGCACTTCTCTGCGGGGGGACCACTTCGCATGGCGCGCGACCGCATGCACCAAGGCTGCGCTGGCGACGGGGCGGAGCACGGAGTTGATGACGAGGGCTTCGGTGAGTCGCGGGTTTTCGAGCGCGATCTGCATGACTCGGGTCTGGCGGGCTACGGCTTCGGCGTGGTTTATTTTGGCGGCAATGATTTTGCCGTCTTTAATTTTGCCGCCCTTGATTTTGCCATCTCTGATTTTGTCGGCGATGATTTTGCCATCCCTGGTTTCGACATCCAGCAAGAGCGCCGCCGCTACTCTGCCCGACGCGCGGCGGGCCAACGTTAAACGTTCGCCTCTGGTGACAGTTTGGAGGCGCGAAATGAGGACATTGTCGACGGCAACTTTTACGTCGGCGGGGACGCGGGGCGAGAGCGCAACTTTCATCAGATCGAAAGTGTAGAACTGGCGCGCCAGCGGCACGGACACATGTCGTGGCGTATGGGGATGGCTGGCCAGGGCGATTTTTACCTTGCGGCTCTTGAGGGCGTGGGCGTTCTTGGCGAGTTGCTCGAGGACTTCAGGGGGCAAGTCGGCGCGCTTGAGTAGGGCCAGGGCCAAGTCCTCGGTGAGGGCGGGATCGGCGGCGGTGCGGAGCAGATCGGCGGCGGGCGGCGTGGCCGACGGCGGCGCGGTTTCGTCTTCGGGAATTTCGTCTTCGGACATTTCGTTGTCGTACATCTCCGCAAGCCCCGTCTCTACATTCGTGTTGCGCGTGCTCTCGCCAGCGCGCCTTCGACCGGATCAGCTAGATCCTGGCGCACGTCTATGCCGGGAAAGCTTGTCTGCAGGGCATTGTAGAAAACCTGGCGCACATATGGGGACTGACGAAAGACGCTGCCCGTCATTGCTATGGGGAGCATTGCCACTGGGAGCGTTGCTACGGGAAGCATGGGCAGGGGCGCATGGGGCACGAGACGGCGGACGACGATGGCCGCGAGGGTCGCCAACTTGGCTCCAGCGTCGGCCAGGAGGTCGCGGGCGATGGCGTCGGCCGCATCGGCGGCGCGGAGGACGATGGGAAACAGGCGCGGGAAATCGGGTGGCGGAGTCGAGTTGGCTTGCTGCACAAGTTCGTCGAGGGCCGTGAGTTTCCAGGCTTGCAGGACAAGGCTGGTCAGCTTGGTTTCGAGGCCCTGATCGCGGGCGTTGAGGATGGCGGAAATGGCGCGGCGGCCGATCCAGTGGCCGGAGCCTTCGTCGGAGATGGCGAACCCCCAGCCTCCGGCGCGCGCAGTGTTCCCAGAAGCATCGCGGCCGTAGGCGATGGAGCCGGTGCCGGCGATTGCGATCACTCCCGGACCTGCGCCGAAAGCGGCTTCGAGGGCGATCTCGGTGTCGCCGACAACTTCGATGTTGGTGCGAGCACTTTCGGGATTTATTTCGGGAATTAGCTCGGCGAGGATGCTGCGAATCTTGGCGGCGATCTCGGGCCTGGCAGCGCCGGCCGCGCCGATACAGACGGCGCGGATCTGATCGGGAGAAATCCTGGCTGTGGCGCAGGCCTGACGGATGGCGGAGTGCAGCGCTTCCCTGGCCTGCATCTCGCCGAGGCGAACGATGTTGCTGCCGCCGGTCATTGCTTTCGCGAGCACGATCGTTTCGTCGGCAAGAAGGCAGCGGGTTTTGGTGCCGCCGCCGTCGATTCCGAGATAGTAGGGCATCGCGCTAGTTCTAACACAGGTTCAGCGTAATCCGTTCTCCGGCGGGTTCGGTCCGGGAACATGCTTGTACAATGCAGCGAACTGGTGGCGAGTGGCGGAGACGCGGCAAGCCGCGTCTCTACTGGAAGGGATCGCTTGGGATTGAATCGGATCGACCTGCTGATTATTGCGGCTTACCTGGCCGGGATCACGCTGTTCGGGCTGCGCTTTCGCAATCGGCAGCGGACGATGCGAGACTACTTCCTCGCGGACCGCAACATTCCGTGGTGGGCAATTGCGCTGTCGATTGTGGCCGCGGAGACCAGCACGCTGACCATCATTAGTATTCCTGGCCTGGCCTACGATTCGAATCTTACTTTTCTGCAACTGGTGATGGGATATTTGGTCGGGCGCGTCATTATTAGTTTTGTGCTGCTGCCGCAATATTTTCGCGGCGAGTTGTATACGGCTTATCAGCTGATTGAGCGGCGGTTCGGTCCGGAGCTGCGCACAGTGACGGCGGGCCTGTTTCTGCTGACGCGGGCGGCGGCGGAGGGTGTGCGGGTATATGCCGTTTCGATTGTGGTCGCGATTGCGCTGGGCACGGGCGAGGTCGTTTCGATTGCGATCATCACGCTGCTGACTTTGATCTATACGTTTGAGGGCGGACTGGCGGCGGTGATCTGGACGGATGTGGTGCAGACCTTTATTTATGTGGGCGGGACGCTAGTGGGGCTGGTGACGATTCTGCATCTGGTACCGGGAGGATGGGGGTCGGTCGCGGCGATTGCGGGGGGGCTGCACAAGTTCCAGGTGCTCGACGCTTCCGTCCTAACGCACTGGCCTTATTTCAACTTTGCGAATCCTTACACACTTTGGGCGGGGATTATCGGCGGCGCGTTCTTGACGACGGCCAGCCATGGCACCGACCAGCTTATCGTGCAGCGATTGCTGGCGGCGCGGAATCAACGGCAATCGGTGCTGGCGTTGCTGTCGAGTGGAGTGGCGGTCTTTTTTCAGTTTGGGCTGTTTCTTTTTGTGGGCGTAATGCTGTTTGCCTACTACCGGGTTCCGTCGGCTACGTTCGGGCGGGCTGACAGAATTTATCCGACGTTCATCGTGAGCCGGATGCCGCATGGAATTGCGGGGCTGCTGATCGCGGCGATTCTCGCTGCAGCGATGTCGAACTTGAGTGCGGCGCTGAATTCGCTGGCATCGAGTTCGATGGTGGATTTCTATCTTCGCTTCCGTTCGAGCTTTCGCTCGGAGGTGAGCGAAGCGGGGCGGCTGCGGCTGGCGCGGCTGGCGACCGTCGGGTGGGCCCTGGTGCTGTTCGGGCTGGCGGTGCTGGCGCTGCATCGAGTGGGGCGCGTGGTGGAAGTCGGGTTGCAAATCGCGTCGGTGGCTTATGGGGCGTTGCTCGGAGTGTTTCTGCTAGGCGTGCTGACCAAGCGCGCGAATCAGCGTGGGGCTTTGGTAGGCATGATTTGCGGATTCGCGATGGAACTGTATTTGTGGGGATGGTCGCGGGTGGCTTTCACCTGGTGGGTTGCGATCGGGACTTGTGTGACGTTTGCTTTGGGATACTCGGCTAGCGTTCTGTTGCAAGCAGGAGCTTGAACGCGGAGATCGCGGAGGAAGGTCACGGAGGGCGCGGAGAGAGTCACGCGGGGAGAATATGGACAACCGCTCTACGGACAATCATTTCCGCCCGGAACTGGCGCGCGACCTTGGTTTATCTCATGCTGGCGCGGTGGTGGTGGGGACGATCATCGGGAGCGGAATTTTTCTGGTTCCAACCGAGATGATGCAGGCGGTGGGGTCGGCGCGGCTTGTGTATCTCGCGTGGGTGGTCGGAGGGCTGCTGTCTTTTTTCGGCGCGCTCACCTATGCCGAACTGGGCGCCATGAAGCCGCAGGCGGGGGGCGAGTATGTGTATATCCGTGACGCTTACGGGCCGCTGGCGGGATTTCTTTATTCATGGACCTGGTTTCTGATCGCCAAGCCGGCATCGATTGCGACCGTCACGACTGGGCTGGTGCGGATCCTCGGAACTTTTCCGGTTTTCTCGTTTTTCTCGCACAATCTCTTTTCCCATATATCGATCTTGCATTCATTCACGGTCAACTACGGGCAAATTGTGGCAATTGGAGCCACCGTTCTGATTTCGTGGCTGAATTACATTGGGGTGCGCCGGGCGGGAGAATTTCAGTTTCTGTTCACGCTGCTGAAGGTTGCGATCATCATTGGAATTGTAGCGGTGGGCTTCTCCTATGGCGAAGGAACGTGGGCGAATTTCGCGACCGAGTTCACTGGGGCAAAAGGTGGCTTGGCTGGATTTTTCGCCGCACTGGTGGCTGCACTTTGGGCTTATGACGGTTGGAACGATCTGACCATGGTCGCGGGGGAGATACGGAATCCGCAGCGCAATATTCCTTTAGCCCTGATTTGGGGCGTGGCCACTGTGGGGGCGCTCTACATCCTGGTGAACGCGGCGGTGCAGTATGTGTTGCCGGCGGCGGCGATCGCAGGTTCGGAGCGTCCTGCGTCGGCGGCGGTGGCACTGGTGCTCGGCCATGCGGGCGCCAGCCTGGTATCGGCGGGCATAGCGGTTTCGATGCTGGTGACTTTGAACGGAACTATCATGAGCGGAGCGCGCGTGCCGTTTGCGACGGCCCGCGACGGCTATTTTTTCAAGGCGCTTGCGGAGGTTCATCCGCGCTTCCGCACGCCCTCGATGGCGATCGTTGTGCAGTGTGCGTTGGCGATCATTCTGCTGCTGCTGGGAGGCAGTTTCCGGCAATTCTTTTCGCTGGCGATTTTCGCGGAGTGGATGTTCTACATGATCGCAGGCAGCACGGTATTCGTTTTCCGGCGGCGGGAGCCGCAGGCTGAGCGGCCTTATCGCGTGTGGGGATATCCGGTGGTTCCGGCGATTTTTGTGGTGGTTTCCGCGGCCCTTCTCTACTACACGTTCAGCGACAATCTGAAAAGCTCGGCTGGCGGATGCCTGGCGATTCTGGCAGGCGTTCCGGTGTTCTATTTCTTTGCGCGGCGCCGAGCGGCGGCAGCTTAGTTATCGGCGTAATCGGCCAGCGGGTTGAGTACGTCCGAACGCCCTAGGTGGTTACTAAAGGACACGCGCAAGCGACACGTTTACCCATCTTCCAATCTCCCATAATGTGAAGACTCCAGCCCCGAGTGCTACCCCCAGCTTCGGGTCCCCTTTTGGAGTCATGGATGCCTACGAACGACGGCGGTTTTCAACTCGGCCTGCTGCCTGAAAAGAAGTGGAACTGGCGGACTTTCGCTGCCAGCTACGGGATGCTCACGGGCCTGATCCTATTCTTTCTTGTCGTCGGGATGGTGGTGCCCGACACGCTGCTCCTCGACGCGAACTATCACATCACGGAGCTGATACCACGGCCGGCGCTGAGGCCGGAGCGGCTGCACAAGTCGAAGCCGCTGCATATGAAGTTGCTGCCGCCGGCGCCCGTGTTCGAGACCCCGAAGCTGATCGTGCCGCACGAGGTGCGCGCGGCCAAGCCGCAGCCCCAGGAAATTGAGCCGCCCAAGGTGGCGATGAATAATTTCGCGCCGGCGACGTTGAAGCCGGCGAGTGGAGCGCGTCCGGTGCTGCTGATTCATACCGGGGAGTTCCAGGGAAGTTCGGCGACGCCGACCGTGAATGCTCCGGTTACGAAAGTGCAGACGGGCGGGTTTGGCGATCCGAATGGGCTGAAGCCGAGCGAGAACGGGAAGCCCAACGGCAAGCTGATCGCATCGGCGGCGGGGTCGTTCGACCTGCCGATGGGACCGGGACAAGGCAACGGGTCGGGTGGCGCGAAAGGGATTAAGGGAACGGTGGCGAGCGCCGACTTTGGCAACGGGGTGGCAACTGCGGGACGAGGAGACGGGCGCAGAAGTGGCCGCGGCAATGCTAATGCTGGAGTACAGACGTCAAGCTTCGGTTCGCAGGAGATCGCGCAGAACGCGCCGCATATTCAGCGTGTGGATAGCGGCCCTCCGGCCTCGTTGGTCGAGATCACGTATAAGCCGAACCCGGTTTATACCAACGAAGCAAGAAATCTGAAACTGGAAGGCGAAGTCCTGCTGGAAGTGGAGTTCGCGGCGAACGGGCAGCTACACGTGAATCGCGTGGTCCGGGGTCTGGGCCATGGGCTTGACGAGGCCGCCATATCCGCCGCCAATAAGATGCGGTTCAAGCCGGCTTCGCGAAACGGGCAGTTAATGGATTCGACAGCAATAGTGCACGTGGTATTTCAACTGGCGTATTGACCACCTGGGAGATAAGAGTTATGCGGAAGGTTATGAACAATATGAATATGAATATGAACTGGATGATTTTGGCTCTGCTGGCGGTAACGATGACGGCAGTGGCCCAGCAGTCGGCGTCCGCGCCGCAGAACCCACACCCGGTTGCAGCGACGCAGCCGGAACAGACGGCGGCGCAACCGAGCCAGACTCAGTCCGGACAAGAACAGTCAGGTCAGGCGCAGTCGAATCTGGCGCCGCCGGCCACGATGGATCAGGTTATAGACCGCGTGATCGTGCAGGAAAAGGAACTGATCAAGTTTTTGTCGCCGCGCACTCCTATTGTGGAGACCTATCTGCAGAACCTGGCCCAGGATCCGCAACTGGGGCCGATTCCGCAGAACGACCATTACTTTCTGGGACGCATGGACTTAAGCCTATCGATCGACCGGAGCGACTTTCTCAAAGGCAAAGACGAAGGCATGGAGAAGCATCTCCTGGGCGGGTTCACGAAGAAGTTCAAGTTCCAGTATCAGCCGCTGGGCTTTTCCTGGATGGTCTTCGTCGACCGCACCGACTTTGACCGGCAGCACTACAATTTCCACTACGCGCGGCGCGAGTTTTTGGGCGACGTGCGCTGCCTGGTGTTCGATCTGACGCCGACAAAAGACGCCGGCCGGGGGCGCTTTCTCGGCCGCATCTGGGTTGAGGATCAAAACTTCAACATAGTGCGGTTGAACGGCACTTATGCGCGTCCTACGCGTAACAATTATTACTTCCACATGGACAGCTGGCGGTTGAACTTGGTCCCGGGTTATTGGGTGCCATCTTACATCTACAGCGAAGAAGGCGACTTCACGGCGGGGGCTAAGAACAAGATCGCGTTCAAGGCGCAGACTCGCATGTGGGGATATAACCTGAAGACAGCTACGCCGAACGACGAACTTACTAACATCCGCGTTGAGAGCGTAAAGGACTCTACGCCGACGGCACAGGATGCGACTCCGCTGGCTGCCGAGCGCGAATGGCAACAGCAGGCGGAAGACAACGTTGTGGAACGGCTGGAACGCGCCGGGCTGCTGGCTCCGGCAGGCGACGTGGATAAGATTCTGCAAACCGTGGTCAACAACCTGGAGATCACCAATAACATCGACCTGCCACGGCCAGTCCGGACGCGGGTGCTGACGACTTCTCCGCTGGAAACATTCAGCGTCGGTAACACGATTGTGGTGAGCCGCGGGCTGATCGACGTGCTTCCCGATGAGGGCAGCCTGGCCATGGTGCTCGCGCACGAACTGGCGCACATTGTTCTGGGACATAACCTGGGCAGCCAGTATGCGTTTAATGACCGCATGCTGTTCTCCGACGAGGCGACTTACCAGAACCTGGGGTTCAAACACATTCCCGAGGAGGAAACAGCCGCCGACAAAAAAGCCATCGAGATGCTGAAGGCCTCTCCCTACGCCCAGAAGCTGGACTCGGCCGGGCTCTTCATCAAGGCTCTGCAAGCGCGCGCTCCACAACTGAGCGCTCTGCTGCAAGCGCACCTCGGCAACGACATTACGGAGAACGGCACGGTGACGCGCATGGCGGCGCTGAGCACCTCGGCTCCGGCGCTCGATTGGAACAAACTGGACCAGATCGCTGCGTTGCCTCTGGGTGCACGCGTCAAGCTGAATCCGTGGGACGACAAAGTGGAGATCGTGAAGGCGCAGCCGGTCGCGATCACTTCGGCGCGCGACAAGATGCCGTTCGAGGTGACGCCGTTCTATCCGCGGCTTTCGCGGTACAGCACTGCGAGCGCGCTTGCGGCCACCACCACGGCAGCGCTACCGACAGCGGCGACCACGGCTGACGCCAACGCCAGCCTCACTCCGACCAACTGAGTCGGATCCAAGTTGATAGAAGCGCAGGCCGGGACCGGAAGAAATTCCGGGCTCCCGGCCTGTGTCTATTTTGGAGAGAGCCGGGCGCCGCGGCTGGACCCTTCGACTGCCCCCTCGGCTCCGCTCGGGGCTTCGGCAAAACAGGGCAGGCTCGCGAGACGCCCGTCCCTTCACTGAGTGACTTGTCGCGCTTGCTAGAAGTGGTCTCTCAGGTCGCCGAAGCGATCTACCACCAGCAGACGCTGAGATGCCGGGGCGGCCGCAACTTCCTCGTGCTCTAAGATCCAGGTGTTGCCGTGAGGAATAAAAACGGCGTGCAGGCCGGCGGCGAGGGCGGGGTTGATATCAGACTTGGGGCTGTTGCCGACCATCCAGGTGGCGTCCGCCGGGAGGGCGTACTTGGCGATGGCGGAGCGGTAGGTCGATTCGTCCTTCTCGGCTACGATCTCGACGGCGGAGAAATATTCTTTCAATCCCGAGCGCTCGACTTTTCCGCATTGCTCAGTGGGGTTTCCTTTGGTCATCAGGATGAGGTGGTGACGCTTGCCGAGATACTGCAGGGTTTCGGGCACGCCAGGGAGAACTTCAATCGGATGCCCGGCGATCTGGTGGGCAAAGCTGCGAATGCGTTCGTGCAAGTCGGGCGTGACCGGGTCGACAGAAAGTTTCTCAAAGGTCTCAACCAGCGAATGCGCGAAACTGTGCAGGCCGTAGCCGTGCTTAGCGATGGATTCTCGCTCAACATCATTCAGCACCAGCCGAACGGCCTCGGGTGAGTGTTCGCGATGATCGAGGAACGAAATGAACTTTGCAATCGCCCTTTCGAAATAGATGTTGTTTTCCCAGAGCGTGTCATCGGCATCGATGAGCAGAGTCTGAGCGCCGTTCTCTTGCCGCATCTGCTCATGATAACTGGCCGGGCGGGTTCAGGATGCGAGGCTGCGAGCTTCGGGCTGCGAGCGGGCAAAAACCGCTTCATCTCTCGGCTCCGTGGTAGCTGAATCGGGGGATGACAACACATAAAGTTCTTCGACAAACATCGAAAAGAAAGGCTCCTGCCCGCTCGAAGCTCGCAGCCTTCC
>JBEKFN010000004.1:0-29201 GCA_050013295.1 Terriglobales bacterium | reverse complement strand
CGAGATTGATACCGGCATCGGCGGGCGCGCTGCCGAGGCTGTGGGGAAGAAATTGAAGGCTCTCTCCAAAGGCAATCAGGTGCTCTGCGTCACCCACCTCCCGCAGATCGCCACCTTCGCCGATCACCACTTCCTGATCGAGAAGCGCGAAACCGGAGGGCGGGCGAAGACCAGCGTCCGCCAGATCACCGGGGAAGAACGTACCGAAGAAGTGGCGCGCATGCTGTCGGGGGCGAAGCTGACCGAGACTTCACGGAAACATGCGGAGCAGATGATCAAGGCGAACGGGTGAGTGGTAGCAACTGTGTTTCCAAGCCGTTCGCCAAATCCCCGGAAGCCCGGAGCCTTACGCGGGAAGCTGAAGGTCGGGCCAGAGTTCTTTGCTCCGTTGCCCCCGGAAGAGCTTGAGGGGTGGGAGTGATCGTATGCGACTTCGAGGGGAAGTTCTTGACTTAGCTAACTAGAGTTAGCTAACATGTATACATGGAAACCGTCACCATCCATAAGGCCAAAACCGAACTTTCGCGGTTGATTAAGAAGGCTTGCCGGGGTGAAGAGATCGTCATTGCCCGCGGAAAGACTCCGGTTGCCAAACTCGTGCCCTTGCACAAAACAACGCAAAAACGGGTGCCAGGTCTCTGGAAAGGACTCGTTACCTACACACCCGACGCGTTCGATCCACTGACTGATCAAGAGCTGAAAGATTTGGGCTTCGAATAGATTTTGAGAGTGGTCGATCATGCAATGGAAGTTCTGCTCGATACACATACGCTCATCTGGTGGATGGTCGATCCCGCTCGACTGTCAAAAGAGGCGGCGGCTATCCTCGCCGACACTGGCAGTCGCATTCTGGTTTCGGCGGTCGTGGCTTGGGAACTAGCCATCAAGATTAATGCTGGCAAGATTCAGCCCTCGTCGCTACTTTTAGGCTTGGACGGCGCTTTCGCTAAGCAGACTTTTGCGGAGTTGCCCATCAGTCTGGAGCATGCAGTCAAGGCTGGCCTGCTGCCATTGCATCATCGCGACCCATTCGACCGCTTGCTGGTTTCCCAGGCGCTCGTATTGGGCGTACCAATCGTGAGTTCCGACCGAACACTCGATGCTTATGGAGTACGCCGGATTTGGTGAATTGCGACCAGACTCCCCGTTCACCCTCCGCTTTTCCCCGCCCGCTGCTAATCCTCACAGCCTCAAAGGCTTACATTGACCTGAGGGTACATCTTTGGATACTCTTAAAGCATCTTTTTCAATGAGAAAGTGTACCCTAGTGGGGTGGGGGATTCGACTTGTCTGAGACCAGTTTACACAGGAACAGTCTACACACGAAGACCTTGCTGCTGTTGAAGCCGCGCGGATTTTGCGCGGGAGTGGTGCGGGCGATCGACATTGTGCGCATTGCGTTAGAGGCGTTTGGGCGGCCGATTTATGTGCGCAAGGAGATCGTCCACAACCGCTTCGTGGTGGAGGAACTGCAAGAAAAGGGCGCAATTTTTGTCGATAGCGTGGACGAAGTGCCGGAGGGCGAACGCGTCATCTACAGCGCCCACGGGGTTTCGCCGGAAGTGCGCGAGCACAGCAAACTGCGCAAGCTGCGCGTGATTGATGCGACTTGTCCGCTGGTCACCAAGGTGCACGTGGAAGCGGTGAAGTTCGCGAGGGAAGGCTATTCGCTGATCCTGATTGGGCATCGCGATCACGACGAAGTGATTGGCACGCTGGGTGAGGCGCCCGCAGTGACTCAGGTGGTGGGGTCGCCGGCGGAAGTGGCGTCGGTGACGTTGCCCGACCCCAACCGCGTCGCCTACCTTACGCAGACGACGCTTAGCCTGGATGAGACGCGCGATATTATCGCCGCTCTGCGGAAGCGGTTCCCCAACATTAAGGGTCCGGCGGCTCAGGATATCTGCTATGCCACCGAAAACCGGCAGGTGGCCGTGAAGCACGTGGCCTCCGATGCCGATTTGCTGCTGGTGGTTGGCTCCGACAACAGCTCAAATTCCAAGCGGTTGGTGGAAGTTGCCCGCAGTTTGGGCACGCCGGCGCATCTAATTGATGACTGCCGCAATATTCGGCCGCAGTGGTTGCATGGGGTGAAGACGGTGGCCCTGACCGCGGGAGCATCGGCTCCCGAGCATCTGGTGCAGGAAGTGGTGCAGTATCTGGCGGGACAGGGCTTTGGCGACGTGCAGGAGCTCGAAATCATGCCGGAAAATGTGCGCTTTGGATTGCCGCCGGAGATCGTGGAAACGATAGCCGCGGCGCCGGCCGTAGCCGTGGAGTCGTAGTTCGGAGATATGTTCGGAGACATGATGGAAGAGTCCTCCCCTTTTAGTTCGGCCTCTGCGCCCCAGATGCGATTTGGAAAGATAGATGACCTGGGTAGCCGGGTCGCGGTCGCCGTCGATGCGGCCCGCAACTATCTTTTCTCTCAGCAGCACGAAGAGGGTTACTGGTGCGGAGAACTGGAAGCCGATACCACGCTCGAGTCCGATTACATCCTGCTCCACGCTCTGCTCGGCACGGGCAACCAGGAACGCATTGACAAGGCCGCTCGCTACATCCTGAACCATCAGAATGCAGATGGCGGTTGGAACACTTACCCCGGCGGTCCATCCCACATCGGCGCTTCGGTGAAAGCTTATTTTGGGCTGAAACTGGCTGGATTCTCGGCGGATCACCCGGCGCTGGCGCGCGCCCGCAAGAAGATTCTCGAAATGGGGGGCGTGACCGAAGTCAATACATTCACCAAGATCTATCTATGTTTTTTTGGGCAGTACGATTATGACGCGGTGCCAGCGGTTCCGCCGGAGATCGTGCTCTTTCCGAACTGGTTCTGGTTCAATATCTACGAGATTTCTTCGTGGTCGCGCGCCATCCTGGTGCCGCTTTCGATCTGCTACGCGAAGAAGCCGTTCAAGAAAATTCCCGACGAAATGGGCGTGGAGGAGTTGTTCGTCGGCGGACGCGACAAGTCGCGCATGCATTTGCACTGGGCCAAGAAGCGGATTTCCTGGCGCAATTTCTTTTTGGTGCTGGATCGCCTTACCCACTGGGCAGAGCGTGTGCACATCCGTCCGCTGCGTTCGCTAGCTCTGAAGAGGGCGGAGAAGTGGATGCTGGAGCGCTTTGAAATGAGCGATGGGCTGGGAGCGATTTATCCCGGATTGTTGAATTCGACCATTGCTCTGCGCTGCCTGGGGTATTCCGTCGACGATCCGCAGGTCATTCGAGCTCTCGATGAGTTTGAAAAGCTGGGCATCGAAGAGGGCGACACTTTCCGCATGCAGCCCTGTAAGTCTCCGGTGTGGGATACGGCATACGCGCTGTTTGCCTTGGGCGAGGCGGGGGTTCCGGCGAGCGACCCGAGGCTGGTGAAGTGCGCCGATTGGATACTACAGAAGCAGGTGCGCAAGCCCGGAGACTGGAAGATCAAGAATCCGAAAGGCGA
This sequence comes from Terriglobales bacterium, assembly GCA_050013295.1. GTDB lineage: Bacteria > Acidobacteriota > Terriglobia > Terriglobales > Acidobacteriaceae > Acidiflorens. Next base: position 25,753 of record JBEKFN010000004.1, on the reverse strand, counting down.
GCCGGGCGGCTGGTACTTCGAGTTCAACAATGAGTTTTATCCCGATGTGGACGACACTGCCATGGTCTGCCTGGCGCTGAGCCAAGTCGAGCATCCGAATGGGCGCTACCAGAGCGAGTCTGTGCAACGGGCGATTGACTGGATTTTGTCGATGCAATGCAAGGATGGAGGCTGGGCCTCGTTCGACAAAGACAACGACCGCATGGTGTTCCAGTACGTGCCGTTTGCCGATCACAACGCCATGCTTGATCCCGCGACCGTCGACATTACGGGCCGGATTCTGGAGTGTCTTGCGACCTATGGATACGACCAGAACCATCCGGCGGTGAAGCGGGCGATCACGTTTATTCGTAAACAGCAGGAGCCCGACGGAAGCTGGTTCGGACGCTGGGGCGTGAACTACATCTACGGCACGATGCAGGTGTTGCGCGGCCTGGAAGCGATGGCGGTGGATCGTAACGATCCCATGATCCAGCAGGCGGCGGAGTGGCTGCGATCGGTGCAGAATGCCGATGGCGGCTGGGGGGAGACGGTGGAATCCTATGACGATGCCAACCTTCGCGGGCAGGGCGAAAGCACGGCTTCGCAGACTGCATGGGCAATCATGGGGCTGCTGGCCGTAGGCGACACGCGCAGCGAATGCGTGGCCCGCGGCATGGTTTATCTGCTGCGCACGCAAAAGAAAGACGGATCGTGGGACGAGCCTTTCTGCACCGGAACCGGTTTTCCGCGCGTGTTCTATCTGATATACCACCTGTACCGCGAGTATTTCCCGCTGATCGCGCTCACGACTTATTCGAAGGTGATGGCGGAGAAGAGCAGCAGTTAGCTTTTGGCTCTTGGCTTTTTAGCTTGCCCAGTTTTGTCAACGGATTTGGCGGATTCCTGCACTGGGTTTGATCGGCTAAGAGCTAACAGCTAAGAGCTAAGAGTTGGACATTGAAAGTATTTGTTACCGGCGCCACGGGATTTCTGGGCAGTCATGTTGCGCGCGTTCTGGCGGAACAGGGAGCCGAGTTGCGTTTGCTGGTGCGGCCTACCAGCGATCTGCGCAACCTTGACGGCCTCAACGCGGATCGAGTTGTTGGCGACCTACGGGACTCGGCTTCGATTGAGAAGGCGCTTTCCGGCTGCGACGTCGTGTTTCACGTTGCGGCGGACTACAGGCTGTGGGTACGCGGGCGAGATTCCATCGAGATGTATCGCTCGAATGTAGAAGGCACGCGTGCCGTGCTGGAAGCGGCGCGGAAACAGGCTGTACGGCGCGTGGTGTACACGTCGAGTGTAGCGACCATGGGCTTTGTCTCGAACGATGCAGCTGCCGAGCTGCTCCACCCCGTCAAGCCAACACCGGGCTTGACGGGGGCCCCGGTGCGCTCGGCTTGGACCCTTCGGCTTCGCTCAGGGCAGGCTTGCGAGGGCGCCCGTCCCTACACGAGCATGGTAGCGGATGAGCAGAGCCCGGTCGGCCTGGCGGATATGATCGGGCATTACAAGCGTTCGAAGTTCATGGCGGAGCAAGTGGCAGTCGAGGCAGCGCGAGCCGGAGTCGATGTGGTGATTGTGAATCCCACGACGCCGATCGGCGAGCGCGATATCAAGCCGACTCCAACTGGGAGAATCGTACTGGATTTTCTGAAGCGAAAATTTCCGGCGTACGTGGAAACCGGTTTGAACCTGGTGGATGCGACCGAATGCGCACGCGGTCATATTCAGGCGCTGGAGAAGGGAAGATCGGGCGAGCGCTACATCCTGGGTGGAGAGAATCTTACGCTGAAGGAGATTCTGGACCGGCTGGCCGCGATTACGGGCTTGCCGTCTCCGACCGTGAAGCTGCCTTACATTTTTGCGCTGGCGGCGGGCGTGGTGGACGAGATGGTGACCGGCCGGGTTCTGGGCCGCGAGCCGCGCGCGACGATTGACACGGTGCGCATGGGACGCAAGATGATGTTTGTGAGTTCAGCGAAAGCGGAGCGGGAACTGGGCTGGCGGACGGTTCCAGTCGATGGGGCGCTGCGGCGGTCGGTAGAGTGGTTCCGCGCGAACGGCTATGTCTAGGATTGCCATTATCGCCGCGATGGAACGCGAGGTGCGACCGCTGATTCGAAGGTGGAAGGGCAGCACTAAGGTCAGAACGATGGAACAGGGCGGGCGACGATATCGTCTTTTTGAAAATGGCGAAGCAGTTCTGGTATGCGGCGGGATTGGAGCCGAAGCGGCGCGCCGCGCTACCGAAGCGGTGATTCGAGAGGTCAGCCCGATGCGGGTGATCTCAGTTGGCTTTGCCGGAGCGCTGGATGGTGCTTTGCAGGTCGGGCATGTTCTTGAGCCGCGCACGGTGATCAACTCTGCCGACGGCGCCCGAACAGAAATCGGCCGGGGTGAGGGCGTCCTGGTGAGCTCTGCGACCGTTGCGGATAAGGCGCAGAAGATTCGATTCGGCAAAGCGTATGGGGCGATTGCGGTGGATATGGAAGCCGCAGCCGTGGCGCAAGGAGCACTGGCGCGGGGAGTCGAGTTCGGAGCGCTGAAAGCCATCTCCGACGCCGCCGACTTCAACCTGCCCGCGCTGGATCGCTTCGTGGCGAAGGACGGGAGCTTTCACTCCGTCAGGTTTGCGTGTCATGTGGCGCTGCGCCCTTGGCTGTGGGGGACTACCATTGCGCTGGCGCGGAACAGTTCCAAGGCAAGCCATGCTCTTTGCGGCGCGCTCGTGAGTTATCTCGGTCGTGAGACTCTGGGTGGAGCGACGGGCATCTCGCCGGTCCAGCCGGGCGAGGACGCCCGGCTCTCCACCGGCAAGCTTGGATCGACGGCTGTGACCGTCACGCGGTCGCGACTAGACTGAGGGGAAACAAATAAGGTCTGCTATGGCAATTGCTCGGACATCGACGTTGGCCGTTGAGAACGAAAGGCACGAGATTCCTGCCGCGATGAGGGCCGCGGTGTATCGCGGCGTGAACGATGTGCGCATGGAAGAAGTCCCTGTGCCTGAAGTCGGACCTGGGGAGATTCTGGTTCGAGTCCACACTTGTGGGATCTGCGGGACCGACCTCAAAAAGATCGCTACTGGCTCCCACTCCGCCCCTCGTATTTTTGGTCACGAGACTTCGGGGGTCGTCGCGAAAGTGGGAGAAGGGGTTCGCAAGTTCGGCGTCGGCGAACGGGTCGTGGTCTTTCATCACATTCCATGCGGAGAATGTTATTACTGCCGCCACAAGACCTTCGCCCAGTGCGCAACTTACAAGAAGGTCGGATGCACGGCTGGGTTCGAGCCGTCGGGTGGAGGATTTGCGGAATACGTCCGGGTGATGGACTGGATCGTGGAAAAGGGAACGGTGCGGATCCCGGACGGCGTCAGTTTTGAGCAAGCCTGCTTTGTCGAACCAGTGAATACCTGCATCAAAGGTATTGAGACCCTTCGTCTGGAAGCGGGGGAGACGGTGCTGGTGATTGGGCAGGGTCCAATTGGCCTGATCCTGGCGAACTTGGCGCAGCGGGCGGGGACTCGCGTGATTACTTCCGATTTGTATGCGGCGAGGCTTACAATGGCTAAGGGCTTCGGCCTCAACCTGACAATTGACGCTTCCAAGGCTGACGCCGGTCAAACGGTGCGCGGAATGACCGAAGGGCGCGGGGCTGACGCCGTGATTTTGGCAGTCGGCGGGAACGGCCTGATTCGGCCTGCCATGGATGCGGCCCGTCCGGGAGGTCGTGTGTTGCTGTTTGCGCAGACGGTGCGGGGAGAGGCCACGATTGATCCGGGGGCAGTGTGCGTGGACGAAAAGGCTTTGCTGGGATCCTACAGCGCATCTTTTGAATTGCAGGAGGAATCAGTGCGCTTCGTCATGAACCGTGAAATGGATCTGGAACGGCTTATCAGCCACCGTTTCGCGCTAAAAAGCGGTGTGGAAGCGCTGAATCTGGCTGCCCATCCTCGACCCGATTCGATGAAGATCGTTATCCAGCCGGGCAGCGCGTGGGAAGGACATCAACTGTGACTGGCAAGATGACGGCTGCCGTCTTGTACGGCAAAGAAGACATCAAGATTGAAAGAGTGCCGATCCCGCGTGTGGGCGACGGCGAAGTTCTGGTGAAGGTCCACGTGGCGCTCACCTGTGGCACGGACCTGAAGGTGTATCAGCGGGGCTATCACGCCCGCATGATTGTGCCGCCCGCGTTGTTCGGGCATGAACTGGCGGGCACGGTCGAGGAAGTCGGCGAGGGCGTGCGCGGCTTCAAGAAGGGCATGCGCGTGGTCGCGCTCAACTCGGCTCCCTGCGGCATGTGCTTCTATTGCTCCAAGCACCAGCTGAACCTTTGCGAAGATCTGCTCTTCAACAATGGCGCCTACGCGGAGTACATCCGGATTCCGCGGCGCATTGTGGAAACCAATATGCTCGTCGTGCCTTCGAATGTAAGCTTCGAGGATGCGGCGATGACCGAGCCGCTGGCCTGCGTTCTGCGCGGCCTGCATGAAACTGGAGTCGAGATCGGCGACACTGTGGCGGTGATTGGCGGCGGACCGATTGGCCTGATGTTTGTGCAGGTGGCCAAGGCCATCGGCTGCAATGTGATTGCGGTCGTCAAGCGCGACTCGCAGGTCTCACTGGCGCGCAAAAAAGGTGCGCACGAGGTGGTGCAGATTACCAAGGTGAAAGATCCGGTGGAGGCGGTGCGCGAGTTGAGTCCGGAGAGGCGCGGCGCCGATGTGGCGATCGAAGCGGTAGGCCGCCCGGAAGCCTGGGAATGGGCCGTGCAGATGGTTCGCAAGGGCGGCACGGTGAATTTCTTCGGTGGGTGCGCTTCGGGAACCAAGGTGCAGTTGGACACCAACCGCTTGCACTACTCGGAAATTACTTTGAAGGCGACTTTCCATCACACCCCGGAGACGGTGCGCCGGGCCTTTGGTTTGATTGCCGAGAAGAAAGTTTGCGGCACCGACTACATTACCGGCGAAGCGCCGCTTTCCCGTTTGCACGATGTGCTGCGCCACATGCTGAACCGCAACGGGGATATCAAGACTGCGATTATCCCGGGTCACTAGCGTCGCGTCCGTAAATTCGGGACCTACATTTAAGTTGTCATCCTGAGCGCAGCGAAGGACCTCGTGCATCGAAAAGTTCAAGTACATAGGTCCTTCCCCTTCGACGAGCTCAGGGTCAGGATGACAGTGTTTTTTGATAATGACTGCTGCCACCCATCCCCCGACTTCGCCGCTCCCCTCTGCCTGGGGTGCACTGCCGCCGGAGTACGCCATCCCCGACCATGCGCCTTCGGAGGCCGAAGCGCGCGAATATTGCCGCCGCCTGGCGCGCTCGCATTACGAGAATTTTTCGGTTGCGTCCTGGTTTCTTCCGGAGCACCTGCGCCAGCACTTCTTCAACGTCTATGCGTATTGCCGCATCTCGGACGATTTGGGGGACGAGGTCGGCGACAGCGCCGCATCTCTGCAATTGCTCGAGCAGTGGGAGACGGAGTTGGATGCGTGCTACGAGGATCATCCGCGGCACCCCGTATTTGTCGCGCTCGCCGAAACCGTCCGCCAGTTTGAAATTCCGAAACATGAGTTTGCGGATTTGCTGACCGCTTTCCGGCAGGATCAAAGTGTCGGCCGCTACGAAACGTTCAACGATCTGCTGGGCTATTGCCGGTATTCGGCGAATCCAGTGGGCCACCTCGTGCTTTACGTCTGCGGATACAGCGATTCCGAGCGCCAACAGCTTTCCGATTACACCTGCACTGCGCTGCAGCTCGCGAACTTCTGGCAAGACGTGAGCGCGGACTTTGCTAAGGGACGAATTTATCTTCCCCTCGAAGACCTGCGCCGTTTCGGCGTGCGCGAAGCAGTAATACGCGACGGCGAAAACAGTTCCGCGTTCTGCGAGATGATGAGGTTTGAAGTGGAACGCGCGCGGGAGTGGTTCACGCAGGGCGTGCCGCTGATCGGGAAAGTCGAGCGCGAACTGGCCACCGACATCGAACTCTTCAGCCGCGGCGGGCAGGAAATTCTGAACGCCATCGAGCGCCAAGGCTTCGCGGTGCTCGGCAGGCGTCCCGCAATCTCGAAAGCCCGGAAGCTGGCCCTGGTCGCTCGCGCCGCGGTGGGGAAGCTGCTGGGGCCGCGGGAGAAGGAACGATGAGCACCGCCGTGGGAAATGCGCCTGCGCAGTTTGCGCCTACGGCTTCACAGCTCGATATGGCGTACTCCGTTTGCCGGAGTATCGCGCGCTCCGCGGCCAAGAATTTCTACTACGGGTTCGTGGTGCTGCCACGGCGGAAGCGCAATGCGTTGTGCGCGGTGTACGCCTACATGCGGCGGTGCGACGACATCGCTGACGACAACACACTAAGCCCCGGCGATCGTCACAACAAGCTGGCGGAATGGCTGGATGAAGTCCACCGCGCTTTGGCGGGACAGCCAACGGATGATCCGGTGCTGTTGGCGCTGACCGATGCGCAGCGCACTTACCAGATTCCATTTGGGCTGCTCGACCAGCTCGCCTTCGGCACGGCCGCGGATCTCGATTACGGCCAACCAGAGCCCTCCGCCGGAGCGCCGCTGACGGCGCGTTACCAGACTTTTGAAGAGTTGCGCCAGTATTGCTACGGTGTGGCATCGGTGGTTGGATTAGTGTGCATCAGGATTTTTGGGTATAGCGATCCAGCCGCGGAGCCGCTGGCCGAACGCTGCGGTCTGGCATTTCAGCTTACGAATATTATTCGCGACGTCAAAGAAGACGCGGGCATGGGGCGGGTTTATCTTCCGCAAGAGGATCTGGCGCAGTGCGGGCTCTCGGCCGCCGATCTGGCCGCGCCGCAGATTGATGTTGCCCGCATCCGTCCGCTGCTGGCGATGGAGGCCGACCGCGCTCGCGAGTGCTACAGCGCCGGAGAAGAGCTGATCCCGCTGGTGCATGAAGATAGTCAGCCCGCTCTGTGGGTTCTCATTACCATCTATCGCCGCCTGCTCGAAAAGATTGCTTCGAAGCAGTACGACGTTTTCAGTGAGCGCGTCCGATTAACCGTCCCCGAAAAGCTCACTGTCCTCGGAAAAGGAATTCTGAAGCGACTGGTGTGATGCCGCCCACGAACGTTTCTACATCGAGCGATCCTAATCCGAACGTTTCTAAGTCGATCTATCCTGATACGACACATCCTCCTACAGTCGCTATCGCCGGAGGCGGGTTGGCCGGTCTCGCCGCTGGATGCGCCCTGGCCGAAGCCGGTTTTCGCGTGTCGCTTTTTGAGCGCCGACCTTATCTTGGCGGGCGGGCGTCTTCTTATCAGCATCCCGGCACCGGCGAAATTGTCGACAATTGCCAGCATGTGTTGCTCGGTTGCTGCACCAATCTGCTCGATTTCTATCGGCGCGCGGGAGTGCAGGACAAGATTCGCTGGTATGAAAAGCTGACCTTCCTCGAGCCGGGAGGGCGCGCATCCGTGATCGCCCCGTCAGGCCTGCCCGCTCCGCTGCATACCGCGCCGGCATTTCTCCGGGCCGACTGTTTGAATTTTCGCGACAAGATGGCAATCGGCCGCGCCATGGCGGCGCTCGCTCCTGGTATTCCGGCGGATCGTGGTGAGCCGTTCCTCGACTGGCTCAAACGTCACGGACAAACCGGGCGAGCGATCGAGCGTTTCTGGAAGACAATTCTGGTCAGCGCCTTGAATGAAGATCTCGATCGGATTTCCGTCCCCTATGCGGCCCAGGTTGTGCGCGAGTCGTTTCTTAAATCGGCCGCTGCCGGGCGCATGGGAATTCCAACCGTGCCGCTCACCGACTTGTACGGCACAACTGGCGACTACATCCGCGCGCGTGGTGGAGAGATCCAATTTCGCGCGGCCGTGGAGTCGTTTGGAACCGAAGGCTCCCAGGTAAGTGTGACGACGAACGGACAGGAACAGAAATTTGACTATCTGGTGCTGGCTGTTCCTTTTGATGTTCTGGGGCGCATGTTGCCCGAGACTCAGTCCGCGGCGCCGCTGGCCACGGCACTCGGCCAGTTCTCGACGTCGCCGATCACCGGCATCCATCTCTGGTTCGATCATCAAATCAGCGACCTCGATCACGCCGTCCTGCTCGACCGCACGATCCAGTGGATGTTTCACAAATCGCGGCTCATTGAAAGTCGCAATAACGAATCTCGCAACAACGAAAGTCGCAACAACGAATCTGGGGATAGCGGCAACGGCAGCTACATTGAGCTGGTCGTAAGCTGTTCCCGGAGCCTGGTTGAAAAGTCGAAGGCAGAGATCGTCGACATGGCGGTGAAAGAAGCGCAAGAGTTTTTCCCCGCTACGCGCGCAGCGAAACTGCTGAAATCGACCGTGATCAAGGAATTGCATGCGACGTATTCGCCGCGGCCGGGAATCGACCAGCATCGGCCTAAGCCAGAGACCGCATGGCCGCGAGTCTTTCTGGCCGGCGATTGGACCGCGACCGGCTGGCCAGCCACCATGGAGGGCGCGGTTCGCAGCGGCTATCTTGCGGCGGAAGCACTAACGCGGTTCGTCGGCGGCAAAGGCGTCAGCTTTCTCGCCCCCGATCTGGCCCCGAGTGGCTTGATGCGGCTGTTTGGATGAGATTTACTTCGACGACTTCAATTACTTCGGTTTCCAACCCTGCGTTACGGTGATGCCGCTCTAACAGGTTGCGGAAAAACCAGTTCCCGCAGAAAGTGAGAACTCGGTCGTCCCTCCGGGACTTAGGTCATTCTTTCCACTTTCCCAGCGCTGAAGCGCTGGGCTAAGCTCGGATGCCCCTCCGGGGCTGGATTCTGCGCAGCCTCCTAAAGAAACCTTGCCCGGCATACGATCTTATCAACATGGCTGAGCGTAACACCGCAGAAGAGGATCGGCGCCGTAGCGCGCGATTCAAATGCGGTGGTGAGGCGAAGATTAGTCGCCTCCCATCGGACGGCATCTTCGTTCCGGGAAAGATATTCGATTTGAGCCTCGGTGGGTGCTGCGTCGATACCACTCTGCCCGTTGATCTCGGCGTGCGAGCTGAAATGGTGGTGCGCGTCAACGCGGCTTCGTTCCGAGCCGTGGGTGAGGTGAGGGCGATTCGGGGCCGCTCCGGAGCCGGCATCGAGTTCGTCCACTTGAGTGCTGGCGGAAAACACATGCTCGCGGACCTGGTCACGGAGTTGGCGAGGTTGCAAGCGGTCATGAATAAACTCAAGGCTGCCCGCCGCGAGATAGATGCGGAGTCCTTCAGAAAACAACTGGAGGAGGGAAAACTTCAGGCGGCGATGTTGAGGGAGCGGTTTCCTTTTCTGAGGACAATACTGCGTGCGGAGAGTTCAAGAGAACGTTCGGGAGAAAGTCCGGAAGAGGGTTCGGAAGAAAGTTCGGAAGCGGACCAGGTTGCGTCCGTTGGTAAGCATCGGGTCGTGGGAGCGCAGCCGCTCGTGATCCGCGTCGATTTATTCGGTTAGGGCCACTCAGACCGCCATCAGCACCACGCCACCCGCTACCAGCAATGCCGCAATCCAACGACGGCGCCCCACGCGCTCGTGCAGGAAAATGCGCGCGGCTACCGCGTTGGCTACAAAAGTGAGCGAGGCGGAAGCGGGCACGACCAAACTAAGATTACCCCACGAAAGGCCAAAGAGCAGGCTGTAGAACGCAATCCCCATCGCCATCAAGCCGAGAGCGAACGTGGGCGTTCGAAGGACGCGCCCGAGCACCGCCAGCACCCCGCGCCGCTTCCAGAGTTCACCGACGTCACCGACTCGTTTCATAGAGTGGGAGAGCAGCACGTCGCCGGTGGTCGAGGTCAGAACGATGAGCCCAATCGCCGCCCAGGCGTAGATGTCTTTCATAACTCCACCTCCTGGGAAACCGCATCCGGGGAATCGTCCCAGGATTTCCGGCGTTCGTGACCGGGCGTAACCGAGGGGCCGGCGGCCACGAAGCCCACGCCGGCGGTGATCAGCGCAATGCCCAGCCAGCGCGTCGGCGAGATTTCTTCATGAAAACTGAAGCGAGCAATCAACGCGACGAGAACATAGTAGAGCGATGTGGCAGGCAGTACATAGGTGAGGTCAGCCCACGAAAGCGCGGACATGTAACAGGCGAAAAACGCCAGCAATAACAGGATCCCCGCCGTTACCCAGGGATTGAGGATGGCCAGCAGCAGGGCAGAAAGGTTGTGCAGCGAGACATTTACATTGCCGAGATTTTTCATCCCGCGAGCCAGCAGGGAATCGCCCACTGTGGCGAATACGGTGATTCCCGCCAGAACGAGGTATTTTCGAAAGGTCACGGCTGATCGAACTCCGAAGGCATTGAATCATTGAGACATTGAATCATTAGCGGTCAAATGCTCTTGGGTTTTCAAAATGTCTCAATGATTCAATGCCTTAATGAATCAATGTCGCCACTAGGCTTTGGCCGGTTCCGGGGCAGGCGCTTCTTCCTTGCGGTTTTCCTTGACCCACTTGTGGCGCTGGGCGCGCAGCTTAAGGAAGGTTCGCGCTTCCTTGTACAAGCGCTTGCGTTCGGAGTTGTCGAACATCGCTTTCCTCAAGATGCGGTAGGCGGCCTTGGGACGGAAATAATACGCATCGTAGAAGTCATGAACTGCCGCGAGAATTTCCGTCGCGGGCAGGCCGGGATACTCGATCTGCACCATCTGGTGTCCGAGGTCGTCCACCATTTTTGTGTCGCTGGTCATGAAGCCGTTCTTAATTGCGGATTCGTGCAGTTCAGTTCCCGGGAAAGCATGCGCCACCGAAACCTGAATCGTCTCCACGTCGAGTTCCTTGGCGAATTTGATCGTGTTCTTGATGGTCTCGCGAGTTTCTCCCGGCAAGCCCATGATGAAATCTCCGTGGATCACCAGCCCCAGCTTGTGGCAATCCTTGGTGAACTGGCGGGCGCGCTCGATGGTTGCGCCTTTCTTGATGTTCTTCAGAATCTGCTGATCACCCGATTCGTAGCCCACAATCAGGAGCCGGCATCCCGCGTCTTTCATGGCCTTGAGCGTTTCGAAGTCGGTGGTGACTCGCGACGTGCACGACCAGGTGAGGCCCAGCGGTTTCAACTTGGCGCACAATTCGATGGTGCGAGCCTTCTGCAGGTTGAAGGTATCGTCGTCGAAGAAAAATTCCTTCACGTACGGCCAGTAATCTTTTGCCTTGGCCATTTCACGCGCCACGTCGTCGGTGGAGCGCTTGCGCCAGGGGTGTCCGCTGAGGGTCTGCGGCCAGAGGCAGAAGGTGCACTGCGCCGGGCATCCGCGCGTCGTGTACAGGGCCACAAATGGGTTCATCAGGAATGGCACGTTGTAGCGGCGAACATCCAGATCGCGCCGGTAAACGTCGGTTACGTGCGGCAGGGAGTCCAGATCCTGGATGGTCGGCCGGTCGGGATTATGCACCACGTGCCCATTCTTACGATAGGAAACGCCGAGAATGTCTTCGATGGGCTTGCCTTGGGCGTATTCGACGATGGAGTAGTCGAATTCCTTTCGGCAGGCTACGTCAATTACCTTTGCCTCCATCAAAGATTTCTCGGGCTGCACGCTGACGTGGGGTCCGACAAAAGCGATTTTGATGTGAGGATTGCTGTCTTTGATGGCCTCGGCTATGCGGACGTCGCCGTGGAACCCCGGAGTGCTCGTAAACAGCACGAGCAATTCGTAATCTTTGCAGGTGCGGATCGTCTCTTCCGCCGTGACGTGGTGCGGCGGGGCGTCGAGCAGGCGCGCGCCCTCGATCATCCCGGTCGGATAAGCGAGCCAGACCGGATACCAGTACGATTCGATTTCACGCGTCGCGGGCCAGCGCGAGCCAGCGCCCCCGTCGAAATTCTCAAACGAAGGCGGATTCAAGAACAGTGTTTTTGATGGCATATTGGGAATCTCTATTCTAGCACTCTTAGGCGCGCACACACCCCAGGCGACGCTACCATTCAGGTACGTGCCAAACTGCGTTGAAAGCGTGGAAACCTTTGTCCAAGTGTGCCTTAGCGTGGCTCAAGCCGCAAAAGAACCTCGCTGAACGTCGCTTTTGCGCATTAAGACGCGAGAATCGGGTAGCGGCTGGATGAGGTGTTTTGTGCGTCATTTTGAAGCCGGGGTTACTGAAGCGGTGCCTGGCAGCGCCCATTTCTCCAAATCTCCGGTAGCGCGCAGCAGGTTCATGCGGACGCGCTGGTACTCAAAATCGGCATCTTGGAAGAGCAGATAGCGTTCGGCCGCTTGCACCCGTGCATCGGCCAATTCGTGCAAGGTGCCAGTCTTTGCGTCGATTCTGGTTTGGGCCGATTCGAGGCCCGACTGGGCCAATTGATATTCCAACTGCGCCACTTCGCGAGCGGCCTCGAGTTGCTCGGCGGCGCGCTGCAGCTTTAGCGTTTCCTCCGCTACCTCGTTGCGGGCCGCGTCCGCTTGCTTCTTCGCCTTGAGGGCTTCCGCCTTGGCCGCGTCGGCTTTGGCGCGCTGGGCAGCGTTGAATAACGGGATCCGGATGGCGAGGCCGATGGTGGCATTGTCAGGCTGAAATTTCCGGTAGTAGTCGTTGTAGTTATTGATGGTGGAAAGTCGCGCATACTGGGCGGAGAAATCCATTGACGGGTACATAGCGCGATGCTCGCCCAAAGCCCGCATCGATTCCGCCAGCGAATGCTGCTCGGCAAACTTGATGGCGGGGCTGGAGGCAATCGCTCTCTCCGAGAGATCTTCTTCCGGAGCGACGGGCGGCAAGACGGGAATTGTTTCGGGCGCGATTTCAATGGAGGAAGCCGGCAAGCCGGTCAGGGTTGAGAGGTGGCGCCGCAGGACATCGGCGTTGCCCCGTGCCTCGGCCCGGTGAAGGCGCACGCGCGCGGCAGTGAGCTTGGCTTTGTTTAAGTCCACGGCGCTGTCCACGCCTTCCTGCAAGCGGTCGGCCACTGCTTGTTCCATTTGCCGCGCCTGGGCCTCGTCCTGCTGCAAGCGCACGAGTCGCGCTTCCCACTTTGCCAGTTCAGCGTAGGTCAAGGCAACGTCCTGGATGAGGGCAGTGCGCTGGTCTTTGTCCTGAAACTCAGAAGCATGCCAATCCGTTTTCGCTGCCTTGATTAACTGCCACTGCGCCGGGTTGAAGATCGTACTCTGCGCGAACGCATTCCCCAGTGCCGGCGCCGCCCCTTCGATGCTGAGCGGGAATCCATAGGACCAGCCGATGCCCGAACCCATGGCTAGCTGCGGCAGGTAGCTGTCGCGGAGTGCCCGGTAGGAGGCGAATGTCCGCTGCACGTCGGCATTCGCAATCGCCGAAGTCGTACTGTGCGCGAGCGCGAGCCGAATGGCGCGCTCGAGAGGCAGCGGTTCAGCCTGGCCGCGCGTTGCGATCATCAGTGCGGCAGTAAATAATAAGGCGAGCGGATTTGTGCGGCGCAACCACCGCGGCAGTCGAAGCGTCATCTCGTCACCTGCATCTCATCACCAGATGGATCGGGGCGCGGTTGCGCCGCGACGCACAAATTGTAGTGCGCCAGACGCGAGCGGGACAGTAGCTTTGGAAGTTATCGGGGACGCCGCAAGGCGCAAAGGGAATCTCGCCATCCTCAGGGGGCAACTCGGTTGAGCGCTTGCTGGGCCATACCGAAGTTCCGGGCCAATGACAACGAAGCACGGTACTCCTGCGCAGCACCTGCTTTGTCGCCTTGTTTTTCCAGCAACAGACCCAACCGATAGTGGGCTTTGAATGCCGGCGCTGCCTCAACCGGACCGGCGGCGAGATAGCGGCGCAGCAGTTCCGTGGCGAAAGGATAGCTACGACCGGTGCGATACAGTATCTCGGACCCTTCAACCAGTGCATCGAGTCTGGCGATAGGCGCTTGGCTGAGCTTGACGACGGCTTGCTCCATTTCGTCTATGCGCAACTGGCGGCGGAGAAAAAAAGCCAGGTTGAGCCACGCTTCCGCCGCACCTTTGCTGAGGTCGATGTACTGGCGATATTCCCGTTCGGCGGTGGCGGCGTCTTTTTTCTGTTCGGCGATGCGCGCATAAACCCAGTGTTCCCGGCCAGGGTCTACAGTTGCAATGGACCGCGCTTGTTCGCGGGCCTTCTGCTCGCCGCCGCCGAGGATGCGGGGCGCCAAAACATAGAACTCCGCCAGATCGAGCCGGGCATCCACGTCGTTCGGATTCAGTTGCACCGCGCGCTCGAATTCTCCGCGGGCCTTTTCGGCCAGAACCCCGGCGGCAAGAACATTTGCCCGATCCGCCCTTTCGCCGTACGCGCGCCCCAGCCACAGATGGAAGCGGCTGTTGTCCGGGTCAAGCGCGACCGCTTTTTTGCAGGAAGATTCCGCGCGCTCCCAATCTTCGAGCGCGTAGTAAGCCCGGCACAACAGGTTGGAGGATTCCGCGTCCGCCGGAGCAGAAGCGAGGTGTCCATTCAATTCGGCGATGGCTTCATCGACCCGGCCGGCCGCGAGCATGTCCTTGGCTGAGTCCGCCGCGCTCGCAGTCAAGGCGGCGATGAGAGTAAGTACAACGAGCAAAAAAGTACGTGTCATCATTTAACGTATGATCATTTAAAACGTGACCTGCGTCCGTTCGCCGATCGGTTTGCCATTCCACGAACCGATCGCCACCACGTCCTTGGCAGAGAGGCCGCGGGTTACTTCAACCTGTGTGAGATTGAAAAGGGAAGTCTCCACATTCCGGCGCTTGAGTTCGTGGCCGGAAACCAGCAAAACATAAGGCTTGGAGTCGTCCATTCGCAGAGCTTCTCGCGGCACCACCAGCACGTTGTCGTGCTCGGCGGTGACGATCGTTACTCCGACGTTGATGTTGGGCAAGAGTTTCAAATCCTTGTTATCTACGATGCTGGTGGTCTCGCCGACGTTGCGCGCGCCGTGCAATTTCACGGTCGATGGGATGTCAGTCACGGTGGCCCGCCAGACGCGTCCCGGGACGGCGTCCCAGGTAATCTCAATCGGATTTCCGGGAGCGAGTCGGGCCACGTCGGGTTCATCGACGAGAGCGCGGACCATCACTTTTCGCAGATCCGCCATTTGCAGCAGGAGATCTCCGGCCGCGACGAAGCCGCCTTGCTTTACGGGCAGCGAGTACACGATGCCATCAAAAGGAGCGCGGACGTTGGATTTCGCCAGAACGTCCTGCGCGGCATCGTAGGTGGCTTGCGCTTCAGCTTGTTGCGCCTCGACGCGCGCTAACTCCGCATTCGAATATCGTTTCGTCTGCTTTTGCCGGAGAAAGGTGACTTGGGCATCGGCGCGGGCAAGAGCGTTTTCCGCTTCGCGCACTTCTCCCGCCGAGGCCGCGCCCTGCTGCTCAAGTTTTTTCAACGCGACCAAATTGTGCTGTGCCGAATCGCGGTCGGTGCCAGCCTTTACCAGTTGCGCTTCGAGGCTCAGCACTTCTTCCTGGTTCCCGCCTCGTTCGGCTGCGCTCAGATCGGCCTGCGCCGCTCTCAATTGGGTCTGGGCGCGGGCGGCTTGCGCCCGTACTCCGGCGTCATCCAAAACCAGCAGCAATCGGCCCTGCTTGACGGAGTCGCCTTCCTTGACCAAAACGCGCCGCACATTCGCCGTGACCGGAGCGTGGGCCTCGAAGTTGTTGACGGGCTCAATTTTTCCGTTGGTGGAAACCAGGCTGCGGATCGTGGTCTGCTCGACCACGGCAGTTCGCACCGGCACCGGGTTATCGCGGCGGGAGACGAAAGCGCCGAGCACAATCACCGCCGCCAAAATCGCCAGCGCCGTTATCCACCAACGCCGCGGCCGGCGTCCCGAACTGTTTCCATTCAATGTCATGCAGAGAAACGCGCCAGCTTCAATGTATATCATCCAGGCGCTGCGAGAGCAGGCAAATGGACGCTTAGGACTTACCTGTTTAGATGCTCCGGCCCGACGCTTTGCGTCAGCGGGGAGTCGTTGGTCGTCAGTCGTCAGTCGTTGGCAAACCCTCCGAACGACTAACGACCAACGACTAACGACTGACGATCAACGACTACCTAGAGGCCGGCCATGAATGGGCAGGAAGGGCGCAAAACAAAGCGCCCCAGACTCAGCGAGTCACGGGACGCTCGTTCGAACCGCCCTTAGGGCTATCGGTTGCCAACCTCACTCAGTGATGATCGTTATCATGATCATGCTCCCAATTGTGCTCAGTCTCCCATCGATGGTCTTTCCCATTCCACCATTGATGATTCTCATTCCAACAACGTTCCCGTTCGGCATTCAAATCTCGCCGACGTTCATCCGCTTCGCGGCTATGTTCGCCCTTGTCGCGGATCGCTTTGTCCAGCCTTGCTTCCGCCTTTTCGATGGCATGTTGGCACTTCTCTTTGGCATCGGCGTGCACGAGCGGTGCTGCAACAAATAGCAAAAGCGCGAACGCCACTGCAACTGCCACTGCTGTTTTTCCAAATCGTCGATTCAAAAGTTTCTCCTCTCTGTTTTCGATAATCGCAACCCAGACCCAGAACTCCGGAGATTTTATCAAAACCTAGCCCACCTCCGATACAGTACATCTCCGGTAGTTACTACAAGCTAACGAGCAAATCACAACCCGACCACGAGGCCCCGGATCTAAACTCCGGAACCCAGCTCCCTCCGCATTCCATTAGTTGGAGTTCCTAGCAACTGGCAAAACTGGGTTCAAGGCGCTTGTGACAAGGGGCTGGGTACAATAGGCAAATGCCGAAATCTCCCCGTTCCCCATCTCCCCGTTACGCTTCTCCCCGTTACACCGCGGAGCACGCGCGCGCCGGGCTCGATCACGATTTTCCGGAAATTGAAACCTGGCCGAATCAATTTCCAGGATACGAGATTGTCGTGGATGATCCTGAATTCACGTCCGTCTGCCCGAAGACTGGCTTGCCGGATTTCGGTAACATCGTGATCCGCTACGTGCCGGATCGCCGGTGCCTGGAGTTGAAATCGTTAAAGCAATATCTCCAGGCATATCGAAACCTCGGCATCTTCCAGGAGAACATCGTGAATCAGGTGCTCGCGGATGTTGTGCGCTGGGCCAAGCCGGTGTGGGCAGAGGTGAAAGGTGAGTTCCGTCCGCGCGGCGGGATTTCGACGGTCGTGATCGCGAGGTGGCCGCGGGGGAAGAAAAGTCAGAAGTGATCGGGTCTTTTGGAACCTCGTAGATTCCGCGTTTCTCCTCTTCTTCGTCATGCTATATTCGCTCGACCTGTGACCCCGGCGAAACTCTATCCTCGCACGGCACTGGCGCTCCTTACGGCGCTGAACCTGCTCAATTACATCGATCGCTCCGTGTTGTTCGCGGTACAGGATCTGGTTAAAGCGGAGTTCCATCGCAGCGACGCGGCGTTCGGCCTGCTCACCAGCGTCTTCTTCATTTTTTATATGTGCGCGGCGCCCTTCATGGGGCCGCTTTCACTGCGCTTCTCGCGCAAGCGCGTCATCGTTGCCGGGGCTTTGGTGTGGAGTGGGGCCACTCTGCTCACCGCCGTCACGACAAACTTTAACCAACTGCTCATTCGTCACACCCTGGTGGGCATCGGCGAAGCCAGCTTTGTCATTCTTTCTCCAACCTTTGTCGCAGACTTGTTTCCGGTGGAGAAACGTGGGCGGGTCATGGGGGTGTTTTATCTGGCGCTTCCGGTCGGAACCGCGCTGGGGTACCTGCTCGGCGGAGTCATGGGTCCAAAGTACGGCTGGCGGGCTCCATTCTATGCTGGAGCTGCGCCCGGAGTGCTGCTGGCATTGCTGCTTCTGCTGCTTCCGGAGCCGCCGCTCGGTCAATTCGATGCGCCCGAAAGCAAAACTAAAGACCGGGACACGCTGAGAAGCCTAATCCACAATCCCGCATTCCTCACGGCGACCTTCGGCATGGCGATGATGGTCTTCGCGCTCGGAGGACTCCAGGTCTGGATGCCGACGTTTCTGCACCGTGCCCACGGTTACAGCCTGCTGGATGCGAACATTATTTTTGGTTTGAGCACCATCGTTAACGGCCTGGTTGCGTCACTCGCGGGCGGCTGGATCTCCGATTGGTTGCTGCGTCGAACCCGATCTGCCCACTACCTCGTATCCGCAGTCAGCCTGGGGTTGGGGATCCCGGCCATGTGCGTCGCCTTGTTTGCGAGCGGCAGGACCATGGTCGTGGGCATTTTTGTCGCCGAGTTCCTGCTGCTGTTGAACACCGGCCCGCTGAACGCAGCGATTATCGATTCGGTCGGACCCCATGTGCGCGCCGCTGCCTTGGCAGCAAGCATTTTTGTTTACCACCTGCTCGGCGATGTGCCATCCCCTGCTCTCATCGGCTACATGTCGGACAAGTATTCGCTGCAACTTGCTTTTCTGGGGCCGGTCGTCGCGATCGCGCTGTCTTCTGCCATACTGTTTTACGGCATGCGCTTTGCCCCGCCATTACGCTTGCAGGATGAATCGGCGGCAGCGCAAGTTTCCTCGGGAGTATCTTCCTAAGCAGAATGCATTGGCAAACAGCTTACTGGATTGCGGGCGGCATCCTCGCGCTGGCTTGGTTTTCGCGCATCGTGGAAGCGGCCCTCGGCATGCCGCATGTCGCCAATATTGCGCGGCCCGAATGGGATCGCAGGCCAGCGGCCCCAAATGGCGAGCCTAGAGTCAGCATTATTGTTCCTGCGCGCAATGAGGAAGAAAGCATTCGCGAGACGCTCGTGCAGTTGCTCGCCCTCGACTATTCCAACTACGAAATTATTGCTGTCAACGATCGCTCGACGGACCGCACCGGACAGATCATGGAGGAGGTTGCGGAGGGTTCTGTTGCCTCAGCGGCTAAAGCCGTCGGAATTGTGCGCCTGAATCGCAGCGGTGAACCGCTGCGCCACCCAAAAGCTCGCTCCAACCCAGAGACTGACCTACTCGAAGACACGGACGTGAAGCTGCATCCGGAGATGGACAGGAGTGTCCGCTCCACACGGCTGAAGGTGATCCACATTTCGGAACTGCCAGCGGGCTGGCTGGGTAAGACGCACGCCATGTGGATGGCCGGCCAGCAAGCGAGTGGAGACTGGTTGCTCTTCACCGACGCCGATGTACTCTTCAAGCCCGATTCTCTGCGGCGCGCCGTCGCCTATGCCCAAGCTGAGCGCGCCGACCACGTCGTTCTTTTCCCGCGCATGATCATGAAGGGACAGGGCGAGAGAATGATGATCGCCTTCTTCCAGGTGCTCTTCGTTTTCGGACATCGACCGTGGAAAGTTGCCGATCCCAAAGCGCGCGACCACATGGGGGTGGGCGCTTTCAACCTTGTCCGGCGCCCTGTCTATGACACGGTCGGCACGTATCGCGCGTTGCGCATGGAAGTGATCGACGACATGAAGCTGGGTAAGGTAATCAAGAACGCGGGCTTCGCACAGCGCAATGTTTCCGGGGAGGATCTGATTTCCCTCCACTGGGCAAAGGGCGCTTTCGGCATCGTCGACAGTCTGACCAAGAATTTTTTTGCCGTGCTTTCTTTTCAGTGGTGGCGAACGGTGGTCACCGTAGTGGGTTTGGGTTGTCTTAACCTCGGGCCCTTTCTCGGCGTCTGGCTGGCACAGGGATGGGCGCGAGTTCCTTATGTCATCGCGCTCGGTTCGCTGTTTGCGATTTATTGCGGAATCTCGCTCAGGTCGGCAGTCCCGCCATATTATTTTTTTCTGCATCCGGCCGGTACCAGCCTGTTCATGTATATACTGCTGCGCTCCACGGTTCACGCCGTCTGGAATGACGGCATCGTGTGGCGGGGGACGAAGTATTCGCTGGAAGAGTTACGCAAGGGGATGGTGTGAAGTAAGCTACGAGTAACTGTGACGACTTGCGTGCGTCTCCAAGACGCACAAGATTTCCTCGAATGTCAACGTTTCGAAAACATTTGCGGTTTGAGAGTTACAGCCCTGCTTTACCGCAAATAACCCAAGATTAGTTGTCTGGTTCGGGCCCAGGCCACATTACTTAGGTGTGTACCATGGCATTGTATCTGTGTGTACCATGAGTTTGTATTTGTCTGACGCTGGACTCTCCTATAGCGTATACTTCACGAGTATTCCAGATATCTGAGACTGGCACACTTTGTTTGGAGGGAATGCCTATCCCCGGAACTAGCGGGGGGTAGGCTGAGTTAAATTTCGCAAAGGAGAAAACATGCAGAAGTTTGTTGTCTTAATTGTTTTTCTGGGGCTCCTCGCGCTTCCGTTGATGGCGCAAGATAGAGTGGATGTGTTCGGCGGCTATCAGTATTTGCACATCGGCAGCAATTCGAGCGGCTTGGGCAATGCTCAGGGCTTCAATGGATGGGACGCCAACGCTACTGTCAATGCCACCCGACACCTCGGAATAGAGGGGGATTTTGGGGGCGCGTATGCAACGATCCACGGCGTTTCCTTTAAGGTTTACACTTATGGCGGCGGGCCTGTGCTCTTTACGCATGTCGGCAAGATAAAGCCATTCGCCCACGTGCTGATCGGAGGAATCCACCTTGGCGCCTCGATGTCTGGGGTTTCCGTTTCTGAGAACGGCTACACGGTGGCGGCTGGCGGCGGCGTGGACGTCAAGGTTAACAAGGCCATCGCGGTTCGCCTCATGCAGGTCGACTGGCTTTACTACAATTTGTCGAGTACCACCGTCGCCGGAAATCCAGTGCCCGGGTTCAGTGGAAGCAACAACGTGAGAATTGCAACCGGTGTCGTGTTCCGCTTCTAGTTTTGAAGCAACTGACAGAGGGCTGCTTGAAGCCGCCAGGTTTGAAGCAGCCTTTTTTTATGGCTCGTCGGGATCTGCTTTTGGGTGGCGCAGCGGTTTACCGCTGCGATTCAGGCGCTCAATTCCGACGGCTTTAGCCGCTGCGGGACTGCATCCAGCGCCAATCCTGGCCTTACCGAACTATACGAATATTCTTCCGGGATCGAGACCAAACACCTTTGCACTGGATTCCGATGAATGTACCGGCGAAATGCGGAATATTCCTCCCAGTCGCGGACTCGCCGATCATAGAAACTTTTCTCCCAGATCTCGCCTTGAAAGCCGAGTTCCTTCTTTGCTCGGAAAGAAAAGTCGCCTTTGATGAGTTGAAGGGCTCGCTCCAGAGTGGACAGTGGCGTGATCAATAGGTGAAAGTGATCGGGCATCAACACAAATTCGTGCAGCAGATATTTTTCTTGAGACCTGTAGTTGAGTACAACATCCAGAAACAGTTGGGCCATCCTGTCGGATTGAAGTAACTGTTGCTTCTGAAACGCGCAAGCGGTGATGAAGTAAGTGCCGGAGCCAGTATTGCCTCTGTAGGGAGCAGCCATTGGCGACCTCCGCGGCTAAAGCCGCTTTAACGGCGACGCTAATCGCAGCGGTAAACCGCTGCGCCACCCAAAATCAACATCACCCAAAGTCGACATCGCCCAAGCTCAACACCACGCAAAATCAGCGGTGCTCTTATGGCTCGTCGGGATCTTCGATCGACATCGGGTCGCGCTGCTTTGTATCCTTCTTCTTGGGCTCTTTCGGGTGTTTGAACTTTCCGGCACTGTAGTGGCCCGGGCGCTCGACGTCGTAGTCCGTGGGTACCGTCGGAAACAGGAGAAAAGCGCCTTCGCCGAGTTGCTGGGCGCGGCGCAAAATAATCTCTGCGCGTCCGTCGTAGTCCTGGACCGTTCCCTTAATTTCAACCTGCCGGCCTTCGAGCTGGCGAACGTCGCCCATCTTTTTAAGATCGGACGGGAACACGACCACGGTGAAAGGACACGCCTTGTCTTTACAGAAATTCAGGATCTTAGCGCCGTTGCGGCCATCTTGCACGTGCAGCACGGTTCCACTAACGCAAGCGCTCGTGCCCACATGCTTGCTCGCCTCGGCGAATGAGACGCAGTTACTCGGTGAGATATTGCGCGCGGAGCAAACTCCGCTCATAGTAAGAACGGTTCCGAAAAAGAAAGTCAGAGTAAGAACACGCATAATAACTGAGGCGCTGGGAAGCGCGCCTTCAGTTTTAATTCTATGCGTGGAGGAGAAGCCCTACGCCAAAGCGGAAGAAAATTTTCACAGACACTTCCCGAAAAGGGAAGTCGCCGGGGTCCCCAGCACGCCCGGTTTTGGCGTGATGGGGTGGAGCGCTGGGGGCTCGGCCCCGGCCTGCCACAGTTCTCGCGGCCACAAGCAGTGCGAGCGCGCTACTTGTTGAAAGATTTTACGCCCGCTGCTTCGTCTTCCTTCACATCGAAGACGGTGTAGAGCTTCGTGATCTGCAGCAGGTCGTGCACTTTCTTGGTGAGGTTGAGCAGCTTGAGTTCGCCACCCTGGTTCTTGGCCGTGGTGAAGGCGCTGACGAGTTCGCCGATGCCTGAGCTATCGATATAGTTCACGTCGGCGAGGTTCAGCAGGATTTTTTTCTGCCCCTTGGAAAGCAGGTCGCGCACCGTCTCGCGCAGAACCACGCTGCCTTCGCCGAGGGTGATCCGGCCGCTGAGGTCGACAATCGTGACGCCATCCACCTGACGCGTACTGGACTTCATGCTCACTGGGGAGCCTCCTTGGAGTCCGCGGGGTTGCCGTGGACGTGCTTGATCATTATAAGTTCGGTGCCCGTTTGGGAGGGGTTAATTTCCACCACATCCATGAACGAGCGTATCAGGAAAATGCCCCGCCCCGATGTCTTCAGCAGGTTCTCCGGCGCCAATGGATCCGGAATTCTGCTGACATCGAGCCCTTTGCCTTGATCGCGAATGACGATGACAAGGTCCCGAGTCGTACGCTCAAACGCGAATGTAACTTTCTTGCTCGGGTCGTAGGCATTGCCATGCAAAACTGCGTTCACGGCGGCTTCTCGCACCGCCATGGAGATCTTCATGACCTCCTCGTCGTCAAAACCCGCTTCGGCGGCCATGCGGGTCGCCGTCTCTTCGGCATTGTTCACCGTCTCCAGCGTCGAATCGAGCGTATAGGAGACGCGGTCTGAGGGCATAACGGTTCCTGAGCCGGCGTTTGCCTCGCTCGCGACGGTGACGCCAGGCTCAAAGCGCTGGCCCGACCACGGTGCGCGGGCGAATTGAGAGTTTGCCTGTAGAGCGGGCAAAAGTCAACGCGCTGCCGCCGGTTGGCAAGGGGGGCTCGGTTGCTGTCCCGAGCCTGGGAGTTACTGGGAGGTTCCAGGCTCTCACAAACCCGCATGGGTGTGATCGCTTGCTGCCAGCGTCCCAGGCCGCGAAAATCTCTATTGCCGAAGCTGGTCAGGCGTTACAATGGCCCACCCTCGATCTTCGATCTTTGATCTTTAGCGAAATGGTTTCTGCCAGATTGCGGCCACTGCGCCGGCGCACAAAACATCCTTGGTTCATCGTGTGATTTACAAAGGGGAACACTAGATGGGACGTTTTACTGGCATCCTCGGTCTGCTCACCATGTTGGGCCTCGCCTACGCCTTCTCCACCAACCGCCGCGCCATCAGCAAGAAAACCGTTGCCTGGGGCCTGGGCCTGCAAGTTGTGTTCGCCATCTTCGTCCTGAAGATCGAGTTCGGACGCCGGCTCTTCGAAAAGGCAGGGGGCGCCGTCAATCGCTTGCTTAGCTATTCATTCGAGGGATCGAAGTTCGTTTTCGGTGAGCTCGGTGCGCGAGAAAAGCCAATGGGATTTTTCTTCGCCTTCCAGGTGCTGCCGACGGTGATTTTTATCGCCGCCTTTTTCGCCGTGCTCTATCACTACGGAATCATGCAGTTCATCATCAAACTCGCCGCGAAGGTGATGACCCGCTTCATGGGCGCGAGCGGCGCTGAGTCTCTGAACGTGGCAGCCAGCATCTTCATGGGCCAGACCGAAGCTCCACTCACCATCCGGCCGTTTCTTCCCGACCTCACTCGCTCCGAACTGATGACCGTAATGACCAGCGGCATGGCCCACGTCTCCGGGGGCATCATGGCTGCCTACATCTTCTTCGGCATCGAACCTAAACATCTTCTGAGCGCGGTCATCATGACCGCCCCGGGCGCCATCCTGATTTCAAAGATGCTGGTGCCGGAGACGGAAGTTCCGAAGACGGCCGGTCGTGTGGTCATGAGCGAGGAAGAAGTGAGCGCCGAGAAAAGTGAAAACCTGCTGGGCGCGATTGCGCGCGGCACCACCGACGGGTTAGGCCTCGCACTTAATATCGCCGCCATGCTGATTGCATTCCTCGCGCTGATCGCCCTGGCCAACGGCCTTCTCGGCGGCATTCACAACCGGCTCGGAGTGGTGTGGTTTCCCGCCAGCCTGCAGCAGATCTTCGGCACATTGTTTGCCCCCGTCGCCTGGGTCATCGGAATCCCTTGGCGCGACTGTTCCGCCATCGGCAATCTTCTGGGCACGCGCATGGTGTTAAACGAACTCGTGGCATTCTCGATGCTCGGACCGCAGAAGGCGGTGCTCGACCCACGCTCGTTTACGATCGCGACCTTCGCGCTCTGCGGTTTCGCCAATCTGAGCTCGATCGGAATTCAGTTGGGCGGCATCGGAGCGCTTGCTCCCAACAAGCGAGGCGAACTGGCGCGTCTGGGAATTCGCGCCATGCTGGCCGGAACCATGGCCAACTTGATGTCGGCTTCGATTGCTGGCATGCTTCTGTGAGGGATGGCGATCAGGCGCGTGCTTGAGCTACTTTTTCGAGGATTTCGTCGGTCGTGACGAGCGTTGCTCCCAGACCCTGCAATTCAGTGAGTGTTCTGTTCCCACTTTCAGGCGCCAAGGTCTCAATCGCATCGCGGACCACCGCGACCCGCCGCTTGCGCTCCAGCAACCCCTTAACCGCGCAACTGACGCAGTATTCCGTCACCACTCCAAACACCACAAATTCCGCAGTGTTGCCCAAACGTTCCACCAACTCATCCGCATGGTGAGTCGCAAAAATATCCAGCGTCTGTTTCTCCAGGATGATCTGCTGATACTTAAAAAGATCTTCCGGCAACCTGGCGTTGACATCGTTTTCCACATGGACAAAATTCTCCGCCAGCGCTTCTGGAACAAACTCCGCCCCACGCGTTCCTTTCAGGCAATGCGGAGGAAACTGCTTGAATTCAGGATCATTGGCCGGATGAAAGTCTCCATGCGAAACCAGAAACACTTCATCGCGCCGAGCCGCATCCGTCAGTTTGCGGATATTCGGGAGCAACTTCTCTGCGCCCGGTACATACAGCTTGCCGCCGGGCAGCATGAAATCCGCCTGCACGTCCACTTCCCAGAAGATAAAGTCGCGAGATCGCATTCCACTCTCCGACTGCCGAAGCCTGCAACACATTCTTTCCGCGTCTGACAAAACTCAACGCACGATTGCTCTCGCCCCATTCATTTGTATACTAGAATTCGCAGTGTGTAATCCTGTTCAACGCAATCAGATCAGACAGAACTGGAGAGTCCTGATGCGAACGAAGTTTTTTCTTGCCAGTTTTTTTCTTGCAATGATCGTGTTCCCCTCGCTGACCCTCTGGGCCGCCGACAATATCACACCGCTCAACGTCAAGGAGGGTCTCTGGGAAATGACCGTAACTCATTCCATGAGCGGAATGCCAGCCACTCCGAACATCCCTCCCGACGTTCTCGCCAAGATGCCGCCGGAGCAGCGCGCCCGCGTAGAAGCTGCGATGAAGGGTGGGCCGAGCACCGATGTGCGCAAAGAATGCATCACGAAAGAGAAGCTTGAAAAGCACTCTGCTTTCAGCAACAACCGCGGGGACTGTACCCGCACCGTCGTGAATTCCACGGGCAGCAAGCTGGAAGTGAAAATTCACTGTGAAGAAAAGCAGGCTTCGACCGATGGAACGCTGGTG
>JBEKFN010000003.1:0-31033 GCA_050013295.1 Terriglobales bacterium | reverse complement strand
GGCGATGACCTCCGGACATTTGCTCAAGCAATTGGACGGAGAGATGACGCGAGTGCGCGATAGGATCGCCATCTGCGAGCGTGAACTGCAGCGACTGGCGGCGGAACGACAGGAACAGGAAAGCTTGGTCGCATCGCGGCAGGCGGAGTTGACCACGATCGAAGAAGCGCGCGCTCAATTCGAAACCCAGCTTGCCGCCGGGCAAGACCGTCTCGCCGCTCTCCGTAGCCAGCGCGACGCTGCCGCTGAAGCCACATCGCAGCGGGCCGCACGCGTGGCCACTCTAGAAGAACGCCACCGTTCGGCGACGACGCTGCTGCAACGCATCGAGACCCTGGTTACCGAGATGCGGGAACGGACCGGCGCTTTGCAGGCTCAGATGGAATCGGCGAGCGCCGAAATCGCGCAACGGCAAAACGAGAACGTGCAACTGGCCGAGCAGTTCGTGCAGTTCGAAGCCGAGCGCAATGCTGGAGAAGCACGCGAAGGCTTGCTGCAGCTCGAGTCTGAGCAAGTGCGGGCGCGATTAACCGAAATCGAAGAGCTTCTTCGCAGCACGCGTCAGCAACTCGATCTCGCGCGCGACCGCCGGGGTGAGCTCTCGGCCACGGCTGCCAAGCTGCAATCCGACCTGCAACACCTCGCCGACACTTGCCTGAACGAACTTGGCGTGGAACGCCCGGTCCTGATGGCCGACACGACGATTCCCCGCATTACCTCAGATGAGCTTGCGGCCGAAGATCAGGCCCACCGCGAGATGCGCGCCCGCCTTGACGCCATGGGCCCGGTCAACATGATGGCTCTCGAAGAGTACAAGGAAACGGCGGAGCGCCACGAGTTTCTCGCGACGCAACGCAAAGACCTGATCGATGCTATCGAAAACACCGCGGCCACCATTCGCGAAATCGATCAAGTGTCGCGGCAGAAATTTGAAGAAGCGTTCCACAAGATTAACGAGAACTTCCAGGCCACGTTCCGCAAGCTGTTCGGCGGCGGACACGGCTTCATGCGGCTGACTGACCTGGAAAACAGCGCGGAGAGCGGCATTGACGTGGTGGCATCGCCTCCCGGAAAGAAGCTGCAGAACGTGCTGCTGCTCTCCGGCGGCGAAAAGGCGCTCACCGCACTCGCGCTGCTCGTCGGCATCTTCCAGTACACGCCCAGTCCGTTCTGCATTCTCGACGAAGTCGATGCTCCGCTCGACGAATCGAACATCGCCCGCTTCACCGATCTGGTGCGCGAGCTCAGCGTCCAGACGCAGTTCATCCTGATCACGCACAGCAAGCGAACGATGAGCATCGCCCCAGTGCTCTACGGCGTGACTATGCAGGAGCCTGGCGTCTCCAAACTCGTCTCAGTTAGGTTCGGAGCCGCGTAAAGTATGGGGACGGGCTATGCCCCGTCCCGGCGTGGCACAGCCCCGCCACCACACAAATCGTGTACAATTGCTGTATAATGTGTACACCATGCCTGAATCCTCAGTCCTCACTCTCCGCTTGGATGCCAAACTCAAGAACCAGCTCGACCGTTTGTCGAAATCGATGAACCGGAGCCGCTCG
Source organism: Terriglobales bacterium (assembly GCA_050013295.1). GTDB lineage: Bacteria > Acidobacteriota > Terriglobia > Terriglobales > Acidobacteriaceae > Acidiflorens. The sequence goes on along the minus strand of JBEKFN010000003.1, from coordinate 29,474 downwards.
TTCGTCGCGGCACAGGCAATCCAGGAATATGTCTCCGTCAACGAATGGCAGATCAACGAAATCAAGAAAGGCCTGGCCGAGGCCGACGCAGGCGACTTCGCCACCGACGAGGAAATGCAGCAGACGATCAGGCGCTTGACGCGACGTGCGCGTTAACTGGCTACGAGCGGCACGCGCGAACCTGATTGCCGTGTCCGAGTACATCTCCCAGGACAATCCCGATGCTGCTGCCAAGACCGTCGCCGCAATCGTAAGAGCGGTCGAAGCTCTGGAACATTTCCCGGCTCTCGGTCGTCCCGGTCGGATATCCGGCACTCGCGAATTAGTTGTCTCGGGAACGCCGTACATAGTTCCTTATCGTGTGCGCGGCGATGTTGTGCAGTTGATCCGTATCTTCCATGCCGCCCGCAAATGGCCCAGCCAGTTTTGAACCCATCACGTCGAAGGCAGCTCACGCCCCAAGAAACAAACTAAAACTTATTGACAACCTCCGCGCCATTCTGCTTTTTCCGTTGAGAAACTCGTTGCCTTTTTTTCCAGAGGCTTCCTCAGTTTTTCCACATTGCGCTCGCTCGAAAACCAGCACTGGACAAGGCTTCTAGCTTACACTGGAACTGTCAACACTTTTCGGTGCGACGCCGTTTGGCGTAGCCCACTCATGTGTGATCGTAGTCGTTGACAAATTTCCCATGACAGCTAGAATACGCAAAGTTTTTCTCCGGTGAATTTAGAGATGAGCCCCGAAATTTTAGATTCCGTTCTGCTGCGAACGGACTACCCCGAATTGCAGTTGCACGCCAGCGGCAAGGTCCGCGACGTCTACTGCCTTGACAGTGACCACCTGCTGTTCGTGGCCACCGACCGCATCTCAGCCTTCGACTATGTTCTGGCCACCGGCATTCCGCACAAGGGCCGCGTCCTGACGCAGATCTCGCTGTTCTGGTTCGACTTTCTCAAGGACATCGTCCCCAGCCATTTCGTTACTGCCGACGTGAACCGCTACCCGGTCGCAATTCGCAAGCACGCCGACGAACTCCGCGGCCGTTCCATGATGGTGATGCGCGCCGAGATGTTTCCGGTCGAATGCGTGGCGCGCGGCTACCTTTCCGGCTCCGGGTGGAAGGAGTACAAAGCGACAGGTTCGGTCTGCGGCATCAAGCTTCCGCCCGGATTGAAGGAATCCGACCGACTGCCGGGGCCGCTGTTCACGCCCGCGACCAAGGCCACCACCGGGCACGACATCAACATTTCATTTGAAGAGATGTGCAAGCTGGTCGATCCCGAATTGAGCCGCCAGCTTCGCGACATCACCTTGCGTATTTACAAGAAAGCCGCCGATTATGCGGGGCAGCGCGGCATCATCATTGCCGACACCAAGTTTGAATTTGGACAGACCGCCAAAGGCATCACGCTGGCGGATGAAGTCCTCACACCGGATTCCTCGCGCTTCTGGCCGGCCGACACCTACCAACCGGGCAAGGCGCAGGATTCCTACGATAAGCAGTATGTACGGGACTACCTCGAAGAAATTCGCTGGAACAAACAACCGCCCGCGCCCGCCCTCCCCCAAGAGGTTGCGCGGCGGACAAGCGAAAAGTACCTCGAGGCATACCGTCAGTTAACGGGACGCGAGTTGGAGATTTAGGCTGCGTGCGCTGGTGTCATTGAACTGGTGTCATTGAATTCGACCATTGCATTCGGATCCTGTGAACCTCGAATCTTTGAACGACGAATCTTTGAACCATGAGCATTGCAGACTGGATCATCCTCGGTTTTCTGGTGTTCTCCGTGACTGCGGCAGCCATTGAAGGCTTCTTCTTTGAAGCCTTCAAGCTGGCTGGCTTGGTTGTGGGATACCTGCTGGCCGCCTGGCAGTATCATCGCCTGGCGGAGTGGTTCGCGCCTCATTTGAAATCGCTGTGGTTAGGCGAGATTGCTGGTTTCCTGATCATTTTTTTCGCGGTCCTGATCATTGCCGGCTTGGCCGGGCGGATGGCGCGCGGGGCAATGAGAAGAGCCGGACTGAGTTCGATTGACCGGGTAATGGGCGCGCTCCTCGGTTTGTTGCGGGGCGCCTTGGTGGTGGCGGTAGTGCTCACCGCCATGGCCTCTTTCGCGCCTGCTGCGAAGTGGCTGGATGGGTCGGAGTTGGCTCCGTATTTCCTGGTAGGCGGAAGGGCAGCGATCTGGCTCGCACCGGCGGAATTGCGCCACCGTTTCTACCAGGGCTTGGATTACATGCGGCAGGCACATTCGGTGAAGGACAGAATTCAGCCGCCATCGTCCGGGCCGTCTAAGTAGTTCTTGTCAGTTGGTGAAGTTTCTTGTGAAGGTGTGGAAACGAGGCGGCAGGTGAAAGATCAATTGGAAGCACTCATTCTTCAGATGTGCAGAAGCAATATCCTCTATTCGGAAGCAGTCCGTGAGTTTAAGAAGCGCTTTATCGTGACCGTGCTCGAAGAAAACCGGGGCAATCAGTGCAAGGCCGCGCGGCAATTAGGCATGCACCGAAACACGTTGAGCCGGACCATGCAGGACCTCAAGATTGATGTTCGTCCGTTGCGCGCCGGCGCCAAGCGTCCGCCACGGAGCGCGCGTCCCCTTGCGCTGGAAAGAAAACAGGTTCGGTGAAACAGGTCTTAGGTGTAAACCCTGGAAGTCGCATTCGGTTTGTTGCAGAAAGAAGGACGGTCCCGATCGGGATCGCCCTTATTTTCTGCAACAGCTTTCCCCAGCCAAGCCTTTCCTAAGACCTGAGACCCGCCACCTGCGACCTGAGCTTCAGTGTGCAACCGGCTTCTTGTGGACGGGCGGCTTCGGCGCCGCTTTCACCAGCAGGGCCCCCTCATTCATCGTCATCAGAAACGGCTTCGCCACGTAGGAGACGGGCGTTCCCTGGAACTGGAAGTCGGTATCCTCCTTCGGCATCTGCTTCGCCGGGATCACTGCCGTCATCGTCAAATCGATGTCCGCACGCTTGGCGTCGACATCGTCCGAACTGCCGGCCAGTAGCAGTTTGGTTACGGTCTTGCTTGAGGAGTCGATACTGATAATGTGGGCCTGCATCTGCAACGGCTTCCCCTTCAGTACGTTCCACACCTTGAGGGCGTCTTCGGGCGTGCCGTCGGAAAGCACCATTTGCCACTCCGCGAAGTTCATCTCCTCAACCTTCTTGCTCTTGACCAAGGCCGCCGCCTGCTCGGCGGGAGTTGGCGGCACGTACTGTTTGATCGCGAAATTGGCCGGCGGAAGACTTGTGTTGGCCGTCATCGCCAACAAATCGCTCCATCCTTCTTCGCTGCCGTGGTACTTGTTGTATCTGCTCTTGCCGAACTTGGCGATCTGATCCTTGCCCGCACCCTGCGCCAGATTGGAAGCGCGCGCGATGAAGAAAAGTCCGTCCACGTCGTTTTCACCCGGTCCCGTCTCCAAGTAAGCGCGTCCCAGGTCGTAGACGTCGAGCAGGTTAGCCGGATCCGCGTCTACCGCAGCCCGCAGATACTTCACCGCCTTGGTGTAGTCGTTCCCCTTGGCTTGGAGGGTAGCCTGGAAAGCGCTGACCCCAACCGCGCCGTTGAAGATGGTCGCCGTTCCATCTTTCAGTTTCTGAAAATCCGCGTCCGACGTGCCTTCCGGCTTGGTCGCGGTGGGCAAACACTGCAAGCCTTTTTCGCCGAATTGGCCCGCCTCCGCAAAGTTCTGTTGCGCGTTCTTGGTGTAGGCCAGGAGTGCCAATGCCCGGAGATTGCATGGGTTCACCACTAGAACCTTCTGCGCTGTGTCCAGCGTCTTGGTCTGATCGAGCCTCTGCTCGTCGGGAGTCTTCGCCTGACCGAGCATCTGTTGATAGGCGCCCATCAAAAGTTCCAGCGCGTCTTCCTTCATCACGCTGTTGGGATACTGGGTCACAAATGCTTCCAAGCCGCTGACCTTGGCCGCGGCGTCGGTTTGCTGCGCGGCGCCCACGTAGGCGTTATACTCCGCCGGGTCTTTGATCTCTTTTTTCTGGGGCGGTTTCTGGGGCGCGGCTGGAGACTGCGCAGGTTGGGCGGGCGCGGGGTTCTGCTGCGGCGCAGCTTGGGCGGGCGCAGGGGTCTGCGGCGCAGGTTGGGCGGGCGCGGCAGCGGTTTGAGCGACGGCGGTAATCGCGGCTACCAGCAACATCGCGAGAACAAAGTTCTTCATTCCGGTGGCTCCTTGACTCTTCGGGAAAACTGGAGTTGACATTTTGCCCGATTCGAACCAAGACTGGCGTCGGACTTGCACCATAAACCATTCTTCATTTGAACGCCATTGGCATTTCTGCCACTAACACCGGCGGGTCCCGAAACTGTGGGCCGCCTGTCGAAATGCCGCGGCTTAACATTATTCCGGTGTGCGGATTATAAGGATGTAGTCCGCCTAAGGCAAGCGGCTTGCCCGCCAAGTGCCTCCTGCCAGATTAGATGCGGAAGAGCACAGACCAGTATGGATTGCGCCCCAGCGTGGCCCGGGAAGATTGTTCCCTGGCCGTCAGGGACACTTTTTGTCTGAGTGTCGAAACCTCTTGGACACTCCACCTTGAAATCCGCTTTTGTTATCTCTTTCGTCCGGGCCACGCATCACAGACTTCCAATCGGCCGTTGGCGACAATGTTCCCTGATGTGTCGCAGCCGAGGTGCGCCACACCCTAATCAAGGCCACCTTGGCTGCTACACGATGAAACCCGGCTGTACGGGGAGAGCTCCCTGACGCGTCCTTGCTGAGCGAGAAGGTACAGGGGTCCCTTCGGCTTCGCTCAGGATGACAACTTCGATAGATGGGTTGACAAACGATGGTTGAGAACTGACAGCCGCACAAGACGTGGGATGTCTGCGCGCTGGCGACGTGCCGGCTAACTGCGCAGTGGATTGACCGCCTCATGGTCGCGGGCTGAAGTGAAAGTCCGGGTGCGGCGGCTGACCTCGACTAAAGAAAATGGCTGGCAGCGCAGTGCTGCCAGCCGTTGAAACTTCTCCATGTCTGGAGTTCTTACCGGTGTCCGCCACTGTGGCCTCCGCCACCGTGACCTCCGGCACTGTGGCCTCCGGCAGCGTGACCGCCGCCACCGTGGGAACCGCCGCCGCGGGATTCGCCGCCATGGAAGCCACCGCCTCCTCGGGCAAAGCCGCCGTGGGCATAGCCACCACGCCCGTAACCTCCGCGTCCGTAGGCACCGTGACCATAGCCCCAGCCTCCCCGGCCGCCGTAGCCCCAGCCCCGACCGTACCATGGGCCGGCACCGATAAACACTCCGCCACTAAACCACTGCGGACCGTAGTAGCCGTAGGGTGCGCAGGCATATGGAGCATATCCGTAGTAGCCGTACTGACACGCCGGCGGCCCGCCCACGTAGGCCGGCCCGACTCCGATGGCAACTCCTACCTGCGCCTGCGCGAAGGCAAGCGGCAACATCAGGACTGCCAGCAACGCTAAATATCTCAGGTAACGCATATGGACCTCCTCTTCCCAGGTCCGCCGAAACTTTGACCGGATCCAGAAACTTTCTAGTGACTGTGGTCTTCGTGGTGGCCTTTTGCTCTCCAACCATGGACCAGGTCTCTACTTACTTTGAACACACAAGGGGAAGAAAAGTTGCAAGAAGAGGGGTGGCTGATTTCAACCATCCTGGTTAAATTCAACCACTTACAGGGGATGATTATCGCAGCGGTGAAGTGTGCGTGAGGACTCGGTCGTCCCTCCGGGACTTGATTAATTTCTTCCACTTTTCCCAGCGCTGAACAGCTTGTGGAAAAGTCGGATCGGACGCTTGTGCAGCCCGCGGCGGCTAAAGCCGCGCCCTTTCAAAACAAGATCAAAATGCGAGTTTTTCCGCAAGCTGCGAAGCGCTGGGCTTAGTTCGTTCGCCCCTCCGGGGCTGGATTCCTCGGACATTCAGAAGACTTCCGCTCTAACTGAGAGCTGACAGCTGAGAGCCGAGAACTGAGAACCGGGAACCGGGAAGTGAGAGCTAACTTCAATCCTTAAACAGATTGTCAAACGCCGCTCGCGCGTCATTCGGACGCTGACTGCCTTTGCTGGAGGTTTCTTTTTCGACCATCACGCGGATGGAATAGAGTGAGCAGTCGTTGCGTTTGTCTTTGGGAGAGATTCTGGCGGGAATCGGCTGATTGCATTCGAAGCGGCTCGATGGATCAAAGTGTTCGCACTGTTTGCAGGCGTGCAGAGCGAAGCCGCACTTCGGGCACTGCCCGACCGGGTCCGTGAGATTCTGCAGCAGCGCGCCACATTCCGCACAGCGCGAGACGGTCCGCGTTCCAGGCATATTGATCGGTCGCGGCCCAAAGGTATTTTCTTTTTTCGGGGCCGCCGGCTTCTCGAACTCTTTTTTCGGCCCCGCGCCGGAATCCTGGTATCCGCGTTGCCGATACTTGCGGTCGGACAAAAAGCGCCTCCTGAAAACCGCATCATTGTCCGCCTTTGGCGCGTTTGGCACAAGAGTTTCTTTGTAATCAAGCGTAAGCGACGGTGCCGCGGAAAATGTCCTTCAATATGCGAGCTGTACGTCGAATTGAGTAGCGAGCAAGGAAGCTCGCAGCTCAGCAGCTTGGCCCACTACGCCGCAGCACTGGCGAATTGTTTTTCATATATCAGGGTGCTACCATCCGTTACATAACGAAATGAGGAGGCAGTTATGGCGGATCATGAAGGCAGCGGCTTCTTGTGGTTTCTGGCGGGACTCGGTGTTGGAGCGTTAGTCGGCGTGTTGTACGCGCCGCACTCGGGCGATGAAACGCGCGACGTAATTCGCTCCAAGGCGCAGGAAGGCGGCGAGCGGGTGCGTCAGCAGGCTCGGCGGGCGCGCGAACAGGCGGGGGACTGGGTAGATCGCGGACGCGATGTGCTCAACCAGCAGAAAGAGCAGTTCCGCAACGCTTACGAGGCTGGACGCCAGGCCTATAACGAGACCACCGCGACCGAGCCGCCCAAGAATATCTAGCGGCAACAGCGGCAGGAGCAGTCGTTAGCTACTTGCCTGAAGCGACTATGCCTGAAGCTATGATGGAGCAGCCATGGATGACAATCTCCTAAGATTTTTTATTTACGTTACGATGGCCGCGGTCATGGTCCAGGCGGGGATCTTGGTGGCCCTCTACCTCGCGGTCCGCAAGAGCACGGCGAAGATGGAGGCTCTCGCCACCGAAGTGAAGAGCAAGGCTCTGCCCACGATCGAAACGGTGCAGAGCATGCTGGTGGAGATGCGGCCGAAGATCGACGTCATGACGACCAACTTCTCGGAGTCGAGCACCCTGGTGCGCAATCAACTGGGCCGCATCGATGCTACGCTCACCGATGCGCTTGACCGCACCAGGCTGCAAGTCATCCGCGCGGATGAACTGCTGAACCGGACGATGGATAAAGTGGAGGAGACCAGCGAAATCGTGCACAAAACCGTGATCTCTCCATTGCGCCAGGTCAACGGACTGATGGCCGCGATCAGCACCGGAGTGGAAGTCTTTCTCGGCCAAAAAAGGCGCCATCCGAAAAACGGTGCGGGCGTGCCGCAAGACGAGATGTTCATCTGATGGAGCGCCGGGCGAGACGCCCGTCCCTCCACCGCCCCTAAAGGGGCACCCGATTTCGATTCACTTGCGGCATCGCTAAAGCGATACCCTGATACGAACCCATCCCTGATACGAACCGGTCTATTCTTTGCCTCGGTCTATTCTTCTCCGGCGCCCCGCACCCGCTCACTTCTTACATCGGGCACGAAGATCGAGTGGACGTTTTGTTCCGCGGCCAGCTTTTGAAAGTTGGCGATATCGGCATTCCGTACCTGTTCCCACCCTGCCAGTAATTCATCGGTCCGCTTTTTCACCTTGTTGAATTCCTGGTACTGGGATTCGGTGGGAGCAGAGTCGGCAAACCCCGCCACTGCCATGGCAAGAAACGCCAGCTTCGCGTCGATTCCCGGAGCGTAAGCAAGGGAATCTTCGCTGGCGCTGATTTTGAAATTAATCAACGGATCGCGAACTGCAATCAGCTTGACATCAAGCGCCTTCGCGCCATCGAACAGGGCTTTCGTGGAATCGCCCGCTACCAGGCGCTTCTTAAGCCCTTCCAGTTGCTCACGGACGTCCTGTATTTGGTTCACCGCGTCGTAGACGCGATTCAACTGCTCGCGCACCTCCATCTCGAGCTTGAACTGCTTCTCCAGATCGCTCTCGGAAGTGGTGACTCGGGGATCAATCTTCACTTCGAAGGGAGCGGTTGCGCTTTTGCCGTTGGCGGTTAAGCGCACTTGATAGTTGCCGGGCAGCGCCAGTGGCCCTTTCGCGCCGTCATTGTATTCCCACAGAAAATAGCCGGGGACGCGGTTCGCCTCCTCGTAATGCAGATCCCACACGAAACGATTCAAACCGTCTTCCAACTTGATTTGCTTCTCCGGCTTCTTGTCGTCGGGGTCGAGCGGTTCATCGAGCGGTTCCGCTTTATTGCTGGAATACTTTCGGATTATGCTGCCCGCCGCGTCCAGGATTTCGATTTTCACTTCCTGCTTCAGTTCCGGCTTGGGTGCTTGCTTCAGATAGAAATAAATCACCGCGCCGTTGGGCGGATTTTTTGCGGCAAAGGCCAAGCGCGGCGAAGCATCTCCAGCATCGTCGGTGTGGGTGTGGACGCGATACGCCGTCGCGGGCTGGTAGAGATGCATGTCTTCGCCGGCAACTGAATCGGCGAACTGGCGTAGGGGCGAGACGTCATCAAGGATCCAAAACGAGCGGCCGTGCGTCGCCAATACCAGATCGTCATTCTTAATCACCAGGTCGTGGACCGGCGTAATCGGCAGGTTGATTTGCAGCGAGCGCCAGTGCGCGCCATCGTCGAACGAGACAAAGACGCCGCGCTCTGTGCCCGCGTAGAGCAAACCTTTCTTCTTCGTGTCTTCTCGAACGGCGCGCACAAAAACTCCGTCCGGAATGCCGGTTGTGATCCGAGTCCAGGTCGCTCCGTAATCGCTGGTCTTGTAGATGTAGGGTGCGAGATCGTCATTCTGATGGCGGTCAACCGCGACGTACGCGGTGCCGGCATCATGCGGAGACGCTTCAATCAAACTGATGCGGCTCCATTCCGCAAGGTCTACGTTCTTGGGCGTTACGTTGGTCCAATTTTTCCCTTCATCGCGGGTGATCTGGATCAAGCCGTCGTCCGTGCCTACCCAGATCAGGCCTTGCGCCAGGGGCGAGGGAGCAATCGAAAAAACGGTGTCGTAATATTCGGTGCCGGTATCGTCAACCGTGATTGGGCCACCCGAAGGCTGCTGCTTCGATTTGTCATTGCGCGTCAGATCACCGCTGATCGCTTCCCAGTGCGTTCCGCCGTCGGTGGTTTTGAAAACGCGCTCGCCGCCGTAGTAAATCGTGTTCGGGTCGTGCGGGGATATCACGATAGGCGCCGTCCACTGAAAACGGTGATCGAGTGGAGCTGCGCCGCTCCCATCGCTAAGTTCGGGCGAGACGGCGATGTTCTTGACCTGGTTGGTGCGGCGGTCGAAGCGCGTGATGTTGCCCTGATAGTCGCCAGCATACACAATGTTCGGGTCGGGTGGATAGGGCGCGATATATCCCGCTTCCCCGCCTCCGACCTCATACCAATTGTCGCGGCCAATCGCGGGGTCATCGCTGCGGCTGGCAATTGCCACGGTGGAATTATCCTGCTGCGCGCCGTATACGTAGTAAGGCGTCCGCGTATCGGTGATAACGTGGTAAAACTGCGCGGTCGGCTGGTTGTCCTGGCGGGTCCACGACTTGCCGCCATCGAGGCTGACGGTAACGCCGCCGTCGTCCGAGGCGATCATTCTTTTTGTATTCTTCGGATCGATCCATAGACCGTGATTGTCGCCGTGGGGAACCTTCACTTTATTGAAGGTGCGCCCGCCGTCGGTGGACTTGAAGAACTCCACATCCAACACGTAGACCGTATTCGGATCCTGCGGATCGGCGATCACGTGCATGTAGTACCACGCGCGCTGAAATAATCCGTGGCTGCCGTTGACGAGATCCCAAGTACCTCCGCCGTCGTCGGAGCGGTAAAGTCCACCACCTTCCTTGGCCTCGATAAGCGCGTAGACGCGCTCGGAGTTCGCCGCCATCGCCAGCCCGATGCGGCCGTAGGGCCCCTTCGGAAGGCCGTGCTCCTCCAATCGTTTCCAGGTGGCGCCGCCATCGGTCGAACGATACAGGCCGCTGCCCGGGCCACCGCTGGAGAGCGACCAGGGAGAGCGTCGAGTTTCCCACAGCGAGGCAAATAAAATGTTGGCATTCTGCGGATCGAAAGCCACATCGATCGCTCCTGTGTTCTCGTTTTTGTAGAGAACCTTGTCCCAGGTCTTGCCGCCGTCAGTGGTTCGGAAAACGCCTCGTTCCGTGTTCGGACCAAAGGGGTGACCGAGCGCCGCGACGAAAACGATATCGGGATTGCGCGGGTTCACGATCACTTTGCCAATCGCGCGCGAATCCTTGAGGCCAACGTTCTTCCAGGATTTTCCCGCGTCCACCGACTTCCAGACGCCGTCACCTTGCGAGATGTTGCCGCGAATGCAAGCTTCGCCCGTCCCCACATAGACGACGTTCGGATCGGACACGGCGACCGCGATGCTGCCGATTGAAGGAGCTCCGTCCTTGTCAAAAACCGGGGCCCAGGTGTTCGCGCCGTCGGTGGATTTCCAGACGCCGCCGCCGGTCGCGCCGAAATAGTACGTGGTCGGGTCGCCGGGAATTCCAGCCGCGGTCAGCGAGCGGCCGCCGCGAAAAGGGCCTATGGAACGGTACTTCATGCCCTTGAACAGCGGATCACCTTCGTTCTTTTCGTCCTTGTCGTCTCTCGCCGAAGGCGCGGACGCGGCGGGCGCGCTTTTTTGCGAGGTGTCCCACTTGCGGTTGCGCTCCTTTTGCTGGGAGAAGGTTAGTGTGGCTGAAAACAGGATGAGCAAGGCAACGCGCACATGCACTTTTTGGATCGTGAACTGGATCATGAATTCAATGGCCCCGGAAAAAGAATTGGCTGTTGCTCATGTTAAAGCCAGAAGCGCGAAGGTACAAACGGACGCTCCTTCGGAATTCCGTGCAACCTCTACAGTTTTGCTCTCAATCGCGCGTTACAGTGGTAGGGGACAAAAAGGTTCCGTACCGACAGCCTGCAACTTCGGATCGCTCATGATCGCTTTCCTCACTATCGAACTTCGCATCGAAGCCGCACACTCGCTGAAAGACAAACGTCAGGTCACGCGCAGCCTCAAAGATCGTCTCCGCTCCTCTTTCAACGTTGCGGTCGCCGAACTTGAGCCCAGCCTGCTCTGGAATCAGGCGACCATCGGGGTCGTCAGTGTCTCCCACTCGCGCGACTACCTGGACGGCCTCATGAAAAACGTAGAACGCCAGGCTACTCGCATCGCCAACAACGCTGGCGCTGAAGTCACGGATTCGTTCGTGGAATTCCTGTGAGGGCGGGGCTCGCAGCGGGAAAAATCGAGCTTCCTGCGAAAAGGGGAGAGCGCAACCGCCGAGCTACGCTCGGCTTGGACGGGGCAGAGCCCCGTCCCCACACTAGCCCTCGCCTCTATGTCAGGTAACTGAAGAGATTATTCTGCGACGCGAGCTTGCTGATGGCGGCCAGCGCGGCTTGGTTATCGGTCTGGGCCTGGGAGAGATTGGTGGCGGCCGCAGCCATGTTCGCGCCGCCAAGCGTGTTCTGCTGCTGGCTAATTTGCAGTTGGGCGGCATTGAGGTAGGCGGTCTCGGACTGCGTCTGGTCGGTGGCGTTGCCATAGAGCACGGTCTGTGCCGAAAGATAGCTGGAAGCCGCGCTTACTGCGTTGACGGCGGTACCAATGCCACTATTGTTTTGCACGGCCTGGATAAGGTTGTTGATGGCAAGAAAAACGTCATTGCCGGGAGCGGAAAACAGTTGCGATCCGGGCTGGTTGACGGCGAGCTTGTATCCATTGCCGATCGATACCTCATTGACATCGGTGTTGCCCTTATAGTCGACACCGGAAGCCGCGTTAGCGTCCACCACGTACGGCGCCGCATTCGTGGCGGTGCCGGCGAATATGTAGTTGCCCTGGTAGGTAGTGTTGGCCAGCGACATCAGTTGGCTCTGAATGCCTTGCAGTTGATTGGCAATTGCGGCTTGGTCGCTCGCGGAGAGCGTGCCGCCGCCGGCCTCGACGCCTAGACTGAGGGCTTGTTGCAGCGCGGTGGTGACCGAACTCAGCGTGGAACTGGCGGTCGAGAGCTGGCCTTGCACTGCGCTGATACTCCGCAGATAGCCGCTGTTGAAAGTAGCCTGATCGTTGTTCTCGACCAGCAGGGCAGCGGCGGTCGGATCGTCGGAGGGCTCGTTCACGCTTTTGCCGGTCGAAATCTGGAGCTCAGCCTGCTGCTCTTCCAGTTGTGTCTGGTTGAGCGCCGCCATCAGATCGGGCATGGGATTCGGATTGACGCGCATGGATGCTCACCTTATGAAGCGTTCGTCGTTCGTCGTTGTTCGTTCGTCGTTGTTCTTTATTCCTTATTCCTCCGCCTGGCCCATGCCCAGATTTACGGCATCAAGAAGCAAGAGGTTGACCGTAGAAACGACGCGGGCAGCGGCCTGATAAGCGGCCTGATACTGGATGAGGTTAGATGCTTCTTCGTTTAGCGACACGCCGGAGACGCTTCCGTTCTGGTCCTGCAACTGTTGCAGGATCAGGTTGGAGGAGTCGGCATCGGCCGAAGTATTGGACGTCGTGCTGCCGACTTGGCCTACCAGGGTGGAATAGGCATCGATCGGCGTCTGCCCATTGGCCACGTCCTGATTGGCAACGGCCGTGAGGTTGGCCAGATTTCCATTGCTGCCGGGAGTGCCGTCGGAACTGACGGCAATCAGCGCCGGGTTGGTCATACTGACGGTCAATGTAGCCGCTGCGCCCACGCCGGAAAAGATGGGGGCACCCTTTACGGGCGGGGTCTCCAGGTCGAAGCCTTGTGCGTTGGCGGTGTTGAGGTTGGTGGCGAGACCAGTTGCCAGCTGATTGAGGCTCGTTTCGATGCTCGGAATCTCCTGGTCGCGAATCTGGATCAACCCGGCCAGACTTCCACCCGTCAGCGAGTTGGTGATGTCGTCGGTCCCGGCCATGATGTGCTGCACTTGCACGCCATCGTTGCCAGCGACCGACTCGGTGGTCAGCGCGAAACTCTGCGATCCGGATACGAGCGTCGTCCCGTTCGAAGTCGCCAGCGTGATGCCCTGATCGGTCGGAATGACCTGCACATCGATCAGCCCGGAAAGCTGCTGGATGAGATTGTTCTGCGTGTCCACCAGGGTGTTGTCGCCCTGGTTCGCGTCCTGGAGATTGCCGATCTGCTGCTCGACACTGGCAATCTGCGAGGTCAGGCTGTTCACCTGGGTGACCGTCTGCACGACGTTCTGGTCAACATTGGTGCGCTGGGTCTGAAGGTTCTGGGCGGCGTTGTTGAAGTCGGTGGCCAGAGTGTCGGCCGCGGTCAGCACGCCTTGCCGCAATGTCAGATCCGAGGGATCGGGGGAAAGCTGCTGCAGACTGTTAAAGAAATTGCTGATGTCGGCGCCGATGCCGGAACTGTCGCTCGCGAACTGGGTCTGAATCTGTTGCAGTTGGGTCAGCGAGGCATTGAGCGCGCTGTTCTGCTGCGTTGCCTGATTGATTTGGATCTGAAGTATGGGGTCGCGCAGGCTCTCGATTTTTTCGAGGACCACTCCGGTGCCAACGTTGAGTGATCCTATCTCCACCGGGTCCGCTGCCGTTATATCCGAAACCTCGCGGGTGTATCCGGGAGTATTCGCGTTGGCCACGTTATTGGAGGTGGTTTCCATCTCCTGCTGGCTGACCGAGAGCCCGCTCAGGGCAACCGAAAGAGATCCGAATAAACCCGACATAGTTATTCTCCAGCACATTCTCCGGATGCGAGCCGGACTTCTGTTTTAAGCAAGCCGGGATCGGGCGTGTAGGTGGGCGCGCAACTGTCGACCACGCGATTCAGGACGGCCAAACTGCGTTCGAGGTGCCGCAACAGCGACCAGTGCACGCGCGTGAGATAACGGATTCGAATTCCGAGCGTCTCCCATTCGGCTTGCAGCCGCGCCGAGTGCTCGGTTTCCGGAGAATTGCCGGATGCGTCAACTGGGGGCGGCGCCGAGCGCCGGCCCGCCTCGCGACGCAGCTCGTCTTCGAGTCGGCTCCATTGGCGGCAGAGCTCGGCCTGGTGTGCCGCACCGCGCGCAATCGCTTCCGCATCGTTTCGCACCAGCGCCAGGGTGCTGCCCTCGAGACTCTCCGCCAAGCTGCGCAACAGCGCAAGCCGCTGCTCGATCAGCTTGCTAAGTTCGGGTAGCGATGTGCCGATATCATCCATAGCGGGGCAGCTTTTCGTTCGGAGTTCAGATCAGATGATCAGATCAGGTTGTCAGCTTCACGCCCATCACGATCACGCCAGGTCATCCAGTGTGTGCTGCGGAGTATCGGGATCCGGCTCCTGTTTATTTTCTTCTTCTGCGGCCGGTTTCTCGGGTACCGGCGGACGCCTGCGCCGGGCCGCCGGGTCGCGCTCCTGGCCTCGCTTCTCCAGCACGCGCAGCAGCGCCGGATCGATCGCGTTAGTGATCAATGGATCCATAATTCACTCCGTGGCTCAATCCGGCTAGCCCTGGGCTCCGGCACCCAGGTCGCTCGCCATGGCAGCGGCAATCTGGCCGGCAGAAACCGAATATTCGCCGCTGGCGATCGCCTGCTGCAGCGATTGAACTTTGGCCTGGCGAATTTCTGGCTGCGCCAGAACCTGGGCTTCGAGCGACTGCACCCGCGTCTGATCGAACGAAAAGCGGGCTTGGTCGGGGCCCGACGCGCTGCTCGAGGTGCTGCTCGAGGCACTGCTCCCCGAGGTCCCCGTGGCCCCGGTCTGGCCGCCGCGGCCCGTCTTGCTATTTTCCGGCGGCTCCACTCCACGCGATGTGAAATCGACTCTCATAGAATTTCTCCGATCGTGTCCTGCCTTTTCCATCCTGCCTTTTGTATCGGCAGATTCTTAACAAGCCTTAATGTGGCGGCGGCTTTTCCGCAGACGCATCCAGGCTCAAATCTAAGATCGGCAGAGTTCGGAAAAACTTTAGCGCTTGAAATGAAACCCCCGTTCAGCCCCCACCCGATACTTTTGGTGGCTGTAAATGGCGCAAGACGAGCTGCGCGATGCCAATCCCACCCCGGGCCGCGATCGCCTGCGCCAGCGCCTGGCTTCCCATCTGGCGATAATCGCTTGCCCCCGTGGTTTTCGAATCCTCGGAGTCGCCGGCGAACGTCTTCTGCAAGGAGTCGAGCACCGGGGTGAGCAGCAGGGCCTCAAAATCCCGCGCCGCCTTTTCATTTTTCAAGACCGATTTCACGGCCGCAGGATTGGCTGCGGGCGTTCGGATGGAACTCGAAGCGAGTGTGATGTTCATGAGAATTGTCTCCAGTAGTCGTTGGTCGTTGGTCGTCAGTCGTTAGTCGTTCGCGGTTCGTTCATAATGCGAAATAATTTTGCTAACCGCGAAAAAGCGAACGACGGGCGACCAACGACCAAACCACCAGCGACTGACGACCAGCATTAGATGACCTCTAAATCGGCATCAAGCGCTCCGGCCGCTTTGATGGCTTGCAAAATCGAAATCACGTCGCGCGCCGTCGCCCCCATGTTGTGCAATCCGCCGACCAACTCGTCGATGCTGGCGCCTTCGCCGATTTCGAGGCGTTTCGCGGGGCTGTCCTTGGCCTGCACTTCCGTGTTGGCCACAACCTCGGTTTTTCCCGCCGAGAGCGGGGCGGGCTGGGAAACGGAATATTCGGTCTGGATCTGCACCGAGAATCCGCCGTGCAGAATGGACACGGCTCCGAGACGCACGTCTTTCCCCATCACAATGGTTCCCGTACGTTCGCTGAGTACGACCCGGGCACGCCGGTGCACGGGTACGGTCAAATTCTCTATGCGAGCGAGCACCGCCGTTAGGTTGGCCACGCCGGTTGCCGACGGATCGACTTCTACGCGTCCGCCGTCGCGGGCGCTCGCAACCGCGTGCCCGAATTCGCGGTTGATGGCGTCGGAGATTTCGCCCGCCGTCGAAAAATCCGACTCGCGCAAGAGCAGCGAAACCGGAACCAGGCGGTTGAAATCGAAGGTCAGACTGCGTTCCACCCGGCCCCCCGCCGGAACTCTTCCCGTCGTGGGGTGGTTCATCTGCTTGGTGGCACCCGCGCCTCCAGCGGCAAACCCACCCACGGCGATCGGGCCTTGGGCGGCGGCATAGACCTGCCCGTCGGCGCCATAGAGCGGAGTCAGCAGGAGCACGCCGCCTTCGAGGCTCTTGGCATCGCCGATCGAGGAGACGGTAACGTCCACTTGAGTGCCGGGCCGGGCGAAGGCCGGCAGGCTGGCGGTCACAAACACCGCCGCCACATTCTTGACGATCGCCGTCGTCGGCGGAATCTGCGCGCCCATGCGCTGCATAATGTTGGCCAGGGTCTGGGTGGTGAACACGGTCTGCTGGCTGTCTCCGGTTTGCGTGAGCCCCACCACCATGCCGTAGCCGATCAGGGGATTCTCCCGCACCCCTTCGACGCTCGTCAGATCGCGGATTTTGACCGCGACCGGCTCGCTGGCAAAGACTTCGCCCGCAAAGATAACGACCGCTCCGGAAAGCGCGAACAGCAGTAAACCGGCGGCCCTAGCGGCTTTCATAGAACTCCTAAACGTCGAACTCCTAAAGATCGAACTCCTAAAAATCCAGAAAGTGCATGATGGTGCGTATCACCCGGTTCGGCTGCCGCACCCCGTCCGAGATCACGCCTTTGCCCTTGATCTCCAGTTCCAGATCGCCAACGCTGTCGGAGGCGACCGTATTGTTCGGTCCGATATCGCCGCGGCGCACAACCCCGCGCAGAAAGATGGTCTGCTTCTCGTTGTTCATGTTGATGGTGCGCTCGGCTTCGACCACCAGATTGCCGCTGGCGAGAACGGCGACCACTCGACCCGACAGGTTGGTGGTGACGCTCGTCGCCGTCGAAGCCGCGCCTTTGCCGGACAAGGCCTCGGTCGAGTTCAGTCCGAGCAGGTTCGTGACCCCTCCGACATTGATCTTGCCGGGCAGCGAGCTAATGCCCGAACCGCTATTCAACGTACGCGCTGTACTCACGGAGTTGGCGTTCGACGAGGTCAATCCCTGGACCACGACGATCTCGATCGTGTCGCCGACCGCCATGGCCTTGTAATCGGCGCTGAGAGAAGCCATCTTCCCGGAATCAACCCAGATGCTGCCGACGGAGAGCGCGGGCGCGGCCGGTTGCGCCATCTGGATGCGGGCGAGGTATTTGGCCAGAGTGTCGTTCTTCGTATCCCGCTTCGACGCATGCAGCCAGCCCGCCGTCAGCACGAGCAGGACACAGAGTGTCGTTTTCACTTAGGCTCTCCTTGCTGCTTCACCAAGTTGAATAAGAACACAATTACTAACCACGGCCGGTCTCATCAACGATTCTCAGGGCAGAGATGTCCGGCCCTCAGGGGCTAAAGAGTGTGCGTGAGAACTGGGTCGTCCCTCCGGGACTTAGGTCATTCTTCCCACTTTTCCCAGCGCTGAAGCGCTGGGCTAAGTTAGTTCGCCCCTCCGGGGCTGTATTGTCGAGCTCTTCGTTCCACCGTATTGCCAAAACGTCAGTTCTCACGCACACACTAAAGCCCTATTTCTTGCTTGCCCTAAGCGGCACGGCTGAAGCCGTGCCCTACCCAAACCCGATCGAGTCAGACTTTTTCCGCAACCTGTGAAGCCGTGCCCTACCCAAAGCCGCTTCTTGAAGCCAGTTCTCACCACTCTGACCTCGCCTCCCCTACTGCGGCACAGCTTCGAGCAGGGCGGGACCGGAAATTCGCGCTCGGAAAACCTGCCCATCCTCGTTTCGCACGCGAATGACTTCGCCCTCGCGGCCACGCTCCAGACAAGTCACGCTGGCGCTGATTCGCAAACGGGCGGAAAGGAAAACCGCGGTCGCCCGGTCGCCGGCGCGCACCGCGGGTTTCGCGAGTGCTTTCACTGGAGCCTCGGGCGCCGGGCGCGACGGCGATTCCTGCCGGCACGATCCGGCTCGGGCGCCCGCGTCGCGATTCTGGACATGAACATAGGCCAGGAACGGCAGGCACTGACCGGGCTCGCCGCATTCCAGGCGAAATTGGGTGCGGTCGGGACCCTCGTCCCAGCAGGCCGACGAGACCCGCAACTGCCGCCCGGCAAGCGCCGGCAGCGCGAACGGCAGATCGAGATCCTCGATCTGCGGCAACTGTGGTTCCGAGAGTCCTCGTCGGCGAAGTTCAGCCACCACGGCCTGCCACACTTCCTGCCGTGTTACCGGAGTTGGCCCGGTGTCAGCCGGCGTGCGCGCCTCTTCCGCCGAAAGCCTGGTCGAGAGCAGCGAGCCCGCTGCTATCGCAAAGACAAAGACAAAGATGAAGACGAATCGGAAGCCGGCGAGAATAAGTCGGGCAATCATTCAGGTCCTCTGCTTTCTTAGGCTGCTTTCTCACGCTGCTTTCTTAGGCTGCTTTCTCAAGCTACTTTCCGAGCTGGTTGACCAACTGGAACATTTCATCGGCGGCCTGCACCACTCGTGAACTGGCTTCGTAGGAACGCTGCGCCACGATCATGTTGATGAACTCATCGACCACGCTGACGTTTGACTGCTCCAAGTACCCTTGCTCGATCTGTCCCAAACCAGTGCTGCTGCCCGGCGTGCCGATGACGGGATCGCCCGAAGCGGTGGTGGCCAGATACTGATTCTGGCCGACGCTGTTTAATCCTCCGGGATTCGGAAACAGCGCCAATTGAATGGTGCCGACCTGCTGCGCCGCGGCTTGCCCGGCTAGCGTGACCGACACGGTGCCGTCGGACGCAATCGTGACCGAGGTGGCGCCAGCCGGTATGGCCACTGAGGGCTGGAGCGGATTCCCGCCAGCGGTCACCACATTGCCTTGTGCGTCCTGGTGGAATTCGCCGCTGCGCGTGTAGGCGGTCTGACCCGTCGGCAACAGCACCTGAAACAATCCCTGCCCTTCGATGGCCAGATCGAGCGGATTGCCCGTCTGACTCAGATCGCCTTGCAACTGGAGAATCTCCGACGCGGAAGAGCGCGTACCCAGTCCCACCTGCAAACCCGTGGCCACCGTGGTCTGCTGCGAGGCGGCCGCGCCCGGCATCACCATGTTCTGGTAGATCAGATCCTGGAACTGCATGCGGCGGCTCTGGAAGCCGGCCGTGCTCGAGTTGGACAGGTTATTGGCGATGGTATCGAGGTTGGTTTGCTGCGCCTGCATTCCAGTGGCGGCGGTGTAAAGTGCTCGGAACATGATTCTCTCCTAATCTCTGTTCGCTGTTCGCTATTCGCTCTTCGCCTTTCAGCTAATAGCGAATAGCTAATAGCCGGTAGCGATTTCCTCTAAACCTTTGCCAGGTCGGTGCTGGCAATGTGGTTAAATTCGGTGTCAAACAGCGACAGGGCTCGCTGCAGCATTTCGGCCTGCCGCTCGACTCCGATCAGCGTCACCACCGAACTGATGGAATTCACGTTCGAAGCTTCGAGCGCGCCCTGCTTGAGCTGCGACTGCTGCGCCGGCTTGGCGCTGCCTTCGGGGGCGGCGATCAAGGTTCCACCTTCGGAGGTGAGCTTGGTCCCGGCAGCGAACTCGACCAGTTGGAGGCTGCCCGCCACCGCGCCGTTCACCGAGAGCGTTCCATCCGAAGCGATGGAGACGGCTCCCGCGGGAATGCTGATCCCGCCCTTGTCTTTGAGCGCGGGGTCGCCGAGCACAAGATCGCCCGCTGCCGTCACCAGTTGCCCGCTGCTCGATATCTGGAAGCTTCCGTTGCGCGTATAGCGTGTGCCGCGCGCAGTCCAAATGGCAAAAAAGCCGTTGCCCTCGATCCCCACATCGAGCGGATTTCCGGTCGGTTGCAGGCTGCCCGCAGTCGTATCCAGGTGCGTCCCTTCGAGCACCCCGAAATTGTTCGTCGCCAGATTCAGCACATTCGGAACCGTTGGGCGGGACACCGCCATCAGCGACTGAAATGTTGTCTGCTGACCTCGGAACCCGGCGGTGTTCAGATTGGCAAGATTGTGGCCCGCCACTTCGAGCGCCTGGCTCTGCGCCCGTAACCCCGCGCACGCCGCATAAAATCCGCTGTCCACGTTGGCTCCTTGTGGTGAGACAGGGAGCAAGCCAGTAGCCATGACGGAGATGGGAATGTTTTCACGAATGACTTTGTTCTGAACCGGTTAGGAGTGGCGTGCGGCAAAGAAAAATTGGAAGCGTCTTAGAATCTGCGGACGGGGGAAACTCTGCCGGGCTCATTCTGGAAACCGGCAAAGTTTTCCCGAGGTTGGAGGTGCAGCTTGTCAGGTCTTAGGTCTAGGTCTAGCAGGCCGCGGAAAAAGCATTTCTGCGTCGCAGTCTGACCGCAGCGGGCTATAAAGCCGATGCTGATACAGGACAATTATAGCAGCGATGAAGTGTGTAAGAACTCGGTCGTCCCTCCGGGACTTCATTAATTTCTTCCACTTTTCCCAGCGCTTGAAGCGCTGGGCTAAGCTCGGACGCCCCTTTGGGGCTGGATAGTCGGACGTTGGCCGACCACTCGGCCATCCTCTCAGGTTGAAATCGAGAACCTGAGACCTAACACCTAAGACCTGAGACCTAACACCTCAGACCGGCCTTGATCAGTTTTGCAGTTGTAGACGGATGCTCACCGGCGCGTCCTCAAAGAGGACGACCGTTTCCATGGAATTTCCCTGGGCCAGCGAATGGAACCTGTATTCTCCGCCGCTGATGACGCTCGGTACGCTCAACATGCATCGCTCATCCGTGCCGGTGAGCTTGTTCTTGAAGTTGCCTGCGATCATGTTGCACATTTCTCCGAGCGCATCCACCGCCTGACCTGCGGAGTCGGCCGTGTCCCCCAACATTGCCTTGGCAATCTGGCCGGCGGTCTTCGCGCCGCAACACACCGTCACCACTCCGCACAGCGCCCCAGCCAGCCCGACGATGGCGGTAAATCCACCGGGCACCTTGGGCTCGGATGGCTCTGCCCGCGTCACCTGGCAGCCCAGCATGATCTCGAAGACTTCCTGCGTTGCCCGTTCGAGAAGAGGCAGCCAGTTTTGCCCGCGAGACGGTTTGGCAAATGCGGTGACAGGAGTCATGGTCTTTCCGCAGCACATGAGAGGGGTGGGGGATCAGCTCTCAAGTTGCAGACGAACGGCAATGGGCGCGCCCTCGAATAGCAGGACCGTTTCCAGACAAGTCCCATCGGCGAGAGAATGGAAGCTATATTCGCCGCCGCTGATGACGGTGGGCACGCTCAACATGCATCGGTCACCGCTGCCGGAGAGCTTGTTCTTGAAGTTGCCCGCGATCATGTTGCAGATCTCTCCGAGCGCGTCCGCTACTTGTTCCTGGGAGTCGGCGGTGTCCCCCAGCATGCGCTTAGCAATCTCCCCGGCGGCTTTTGCGTCGCAACAGACGGCCAGAATTCCGCACAGCGCCCCGGCCAAACCCACCATGGCGGTGAATTCCTCGTTCGGCTTATTCTCGGATTGCGCTGCTACCTTCACTCGGCAGCCTACCATCATCTCGAAAACTTCTTCGACCGCAAGTTCGATAATGGGGAGCCAGTTCTCTTCGTGAGAGCGCGTGACCAGCGAAGTATCTGTAGTCATTGTTTCTTCCCCAGCACGGGCAACACGTGCTCTTTGACCTGATCGGGAGTAAACGGTTTGCGGATGTAGCCGCGAGCCCCGGCGGTAAGCGCCTGCACCACGTGCGATTCGCTGCCTTCGGTGGTAATCATCACGATCGGAATCCCTTTGGCCTTTTCCAGCTTGGCGGCTTGGCGCACAAATTCCAGCCCGTCCATGACCGGCATGTTGATATCGCACAGGATGAGGTCGACCACGTTACTCTGCAACGCAGTCAGCGCTTCCGCCCCGTTCGAGGCTTCTACAACCTTTTCCAGTTCGATGCCCGCCTGACGCAGCGAACGCTCGACGATTTTGCGCATCACCGAGGAGTCATCCACAATGAGCGCGGTTATCTTATCCATAGTTTCACACTCTGGTTTCCACCACTCTGCGATTTACACAGCCAGCCCACGAAATCGCGAGCCGCTATTTTGCCTGACGTGATGTATATCGGCAGTTCGACCCGGTGCTTTAAGGAAGCGATGACTCGCGATCCACGGCTGCGCGCACGATGGGCCATGTTGTAGTCGGAACGGTTTGGGATCTATCTATGACCTGGCTACCGGCTTGCTGCATGTGGGCAGAGACATTGAGTCATTGAGGTATTGAATCATTGAGTGATTGAATTCAATGACTCAATACCTCAATGATTCAATGACTCAATCTGTCTTTATCCGTTATGCTTAGCGGAGACTTATGACCCTGCTCGACGCGCAGCCCTACGACACGGCGAAAGCACGGCGGAGGAGGATCCAGATCGCGGTCGCCGTCGTGGTCGTGATCGTTCTGGCCGGGCTGGCCTTTATGTACCGCAACTGGCCCGAAGAGCACTCCGTGGACAAGTTCTTCGCCGCCCTCCAGCATCAGGATTACGAAACCGCCTACGGCATTTATTTCAACGATCCCGGCTGGCGGCAGCATCAGCAGAAGTATTCGCAGTACACTTACGCCGACTTCTATCGCGACTGGGGGCCGGGCGGCGAGTGGGGGCTCATCAAGTCCCATAGAATCTACGGATCGGCCAACACAAAAGGTTTGGGCAGCGGAGGAGGGGTCGTGGTCGAGGTCATCGTCAACGAGCGCTCCGAGCACGCCCGCATGTTCGTGCAGAAGTCAGATAAAACGCTGACGGTGTATCCGTACTAGCTCGTGTAGGGACGGGCGCCCTCGCCCGTCCAAGCCGAGCGCAGCTCGGCAGCTACCCGTGGTCACAGCCAGTTGGAGTTTTCCCCGCAGCCGCGCTAAGCCGCCATAGCCGCAACCTGCGCCAGCGTCTTCTGCAGCGACGCCTCATCGCCCACCGTCATGCAAGTCTTCGAGCGGTCGATCTGCCGCATCAATCCCCACAGAACTTTACCCGGGCCGACTTCAATAAACAGGCTGACTCCTTTATCGATCAGCAAGCGCAGCGACGGCGCCCACCTCACCGTGCCGGTCACCTGGCGAATCAGGGCTTCGCGCGCAGCCTGCGCGGACGTGACCAGGGCCGCATCGACATTCGAGACCACCGCACACGATGGATTCTGAAAACTCAGCTGGCGCAAATCCTCCGCCAGACGATCCTGCGCCGGTTGCATCAGCGAACAATGGAAAGGTGCGCTGACCGGCAGGTGCACGGCCTTCTTCGCTCCGCGTGCGTGGGCGAGCTTGATGGCGCGCTCGACGGCGCCGGCGTGTCCCGAGATCACGATTTGCTCGGGCGAATTAATATTGGCCGGCTGGCAAACTTGTCCCTGCGCCGCGTCTTTCGTAATTTGGCTGACCTTGTCGAGCGCCATGCCCAGAATGGCCGCCATCGCGCCCACGCCCACGGGCACCGCTTCTTGCATATACTGGCCGCGGTTTCGAACCGTCCGCACTGCATCGGCAAAGGTCAGCGTTCCGGCGGCCACGTGCGCCGAATACTCACCCAGGCTGTGGCCGGCAACATAGTCCGCAACGAAATCCGGCGTCAGGCCTTTTTCCTGCAGCACACGCCACGCCGCCACCGACGCCGTCAAGATCGCCGGCTGCGTGATCTCGGTCAGCTTAAGTTTTTCTTCCGGACCTGCAAAGCACAGCTCTGACAGCTTGTAGCCGAGCGCCTCGTCCGCTTCCTCAAACGTTCGACGCGCGACTTCGTAGCTGTCGGAGAGCTCTTTCCCCATTCCAACGGCTTGCGAACCCTGACCGGGAAAGAGAAAAGCGATGGAGGAATTTGATCCTGGCATTGATATGCTCACGTAGGGGCAGGTGCCCTCACCTGCCCAGCGGGGCGAAGCCCCGCAGCTTTCTTATCGTGCCGGCGAAAGGCCTGGCGCACTGCGCACGCCTCCCCAGACGAGGGCGTCTGGGGCTACGTGATTCCTGGCGATTCGCCTCATGATCACGTTGGAACAGCCACCCTCAGTTCGGCCAGTTCACGCTCTATGGCTTCGTTTACTTTGCCCTCGGCGAATTCCGCCGCCACGCGCACCGCGTTTTTGATGGCATTGGTATTCGACGATCCGTGCGTGATGATGCACACGCCTTTTACGCCGAGGAGAAGCGCGCCGCCATACTCGGTGTGATCCAGCCGCTTTTTGAAGTCGGAAAACGCGTTGCGCGAAATATACGCGCCCACCTGGCGCGTGATCGTGGCCTTCAAGGTTTCTTTCAGCACGGTGCGCACCAGCCGCGCCACGCCTTCAGAAGTCTTCAACGCAACATTGCCGACAAATCCGTCGGCCACGATCACATCCACGTGGCCGTTATATAAATCGCGGCCTTCCACATTGCCGATAAAGTTGATGGGAAGGCGTTTGAGCAGTTGAAAGGCGTCGCGCGTCAGCTCGTTGCCTTTGCTTTCTTCCTCTCCAATCGAAAGCAGCCCCACTCGCGGATGCTCCATGCCGAAAATCGAACGGCAATAAATATCGCCCATCACCGCGAACTGCGCCAGATTATTGGCCGTGCAATCCACGTTCGCGCCGACGTCGAGGAGAACCGCCGCCGTATTCAGGACGGTAGGAAACGCGGCCGCCAGTGCCGGACGGTCCACGCCCGGCAGCGCACCCAGCACCACTTTGGCCGTGGCCATGGCGGCGCCGGTGTTGCCCGCCGTCACGAAGCCCGCAGCGCGCCCCTCGCGCACCAGCCGCAGTCCGACGCGGATCGACGAATCGCGCTTGGCGCGGATCGCCTCCACTTTGTCATCCATGGTGATGACTTCGCTGGCGTGAACCACATCAATCGGCAAGCGCCGGGCCCCGGGATAGCGCGCCAACTCGGCCCGCAACCGCGGTTCCGGTCCGATCAGCAGCACGCGGAGGCCGTGATGGCGCGCCGCCTGCAACGCGCCTTCAATCTCCGGCTTCGGCGCCTTGTCGGACCCCATCGCATCGAGTGCGATTACGCTAGGCATGAAAGAAAATTAGGACTTCTCTTCGACCTCTAGAACTTCGCGGCCCTTGTACGTTCCACACTTCGGGCATGCGCGGTGTGGCATCTTCTGTTCATGGCAGTTCGGACACTCCGACAGCGAGTGCTTCGAGAGCGAGTCATGCGCCCGCCGCGTAGCGGTGCGCCTTTGTGAATGTCTGCGTTTCGGATTCGGCATGTGGTTTTCCGTTCCCGGTTCTCAGTTCTCAGTTCTCAGTGAACCCGCTTGACTGAGAACTGAGAACTGGGAACGGAGAACTCTCCTTTATTGATTCAGCTTATCCCGTATCTCTTTCAGCGCCGACCACCGCGGGTCCTCGACCTCGTCCGTGCACGAGCACTGAATTTCATTCAAGTTCTTGCCGCAGTGCGGACACAAGCCTTTGCAATCTTCGCGGCAAAGCGACTTCAACGGCAGCGCCAGCAGCACCTGCTCGCGCAGCGTGTCTTCCAGCAGCAATCCTTCGCCCTCGTAATACCCTATTTCGGCCTCGGCGTCCGTGACCGAAAGCTCTTCGTGCCCGGAGTCGGTTCCGAGCGGCCGGTACAGAAGATCGAAGCTGCGCTCGACCTCATGCACGACCGGATCGAGACAGCGTGCACAAGGCACTTCCAGGCTCGTCTCCAGCTTGCCCTTCACCCGGATGTCCTGCACCACCTTGTGTTTGCCGTGATGCTCCTCAACCAGATCCGCCCGGCCCTCGGTGCGCAGCGGCGACCGCTGCTGGACCTCCTCGCCGAGATCGATCACACCCGGGCTCAACTCCTCCCGGAAATCGACCGGGTGAATCTTCAGATCCGCAATTTCGATGAGCATTGGAACCTCCGCCGCCCCCACTCAAATTACCGCAAAGGCCCGCGGAGTGCGACAGAGACGAAAGTCTCTCAGGGAGCAATAACTAAGAATAAAGGGCCAAAAACCGAGTGTCAAGGAAGGGAGCAGCAGGCAGTCAGGACCACCCTTGGGCTGCGCAGCCATTGACTCCCCCGCCCGCCCGCGCTACGCTGAACTCAAATGGTTGGTAACCGCCCCGCCGGGGTGCGCAATCCGGTTGGCTCCGTTTCCACATCCAGCTATTTGCGTGCAAAAAACGCGGGCACGAGTGCGCCCGAATCCAGCGCGGCACATCCCGGCAACCCATATTCCGGTAACCCGCGTCCCGGTAACACCAATCGAATAGTGAGCCCTGTTCGGCTGCAGGAGGCAGCACGATAACCCCGAATGAAGAAAAGCATTGTACTCACCCCTGACATCGAGACTCTGTTCGGCACGCGCGATGAAAATCTCCATGTGCTCGAAGACGGCCTGAACATTAATATCGATCTGCGCTCGGATCGCATTGAACTGGAAGGCGCGCCGCGCGATGTGGCCCGCGCTGAACAGTTATTCGCTGATTACGAGCATCTGCGGCGCACCGGACACCAGTTCCTGAACGGCGACCTGGGCAGCATGTTGCGCGTGGTGGTCGGCGATCCGAATGTGACTCTGCGTGGATTGGCCGAGGCCGGACGCCAGCGTTCCTTCGGTCGCCGCACCGTCCAGCCGAAAAGCCCCAATCAGCGCCGCTACCTCGAAGCCATTGAGCAGCATGACATGGTGTTCGGCGTCGGCCCGGCCGGCACGGGCAAAACCTACCTCGCCGTGGCCATGGCGATTTCGGCGCTGCTCAACAAGCAGGTCAACCGCATCATTCTGGCGCGGCCGGCGGTCGAGGCCGGCGAGCGTCTCGGCTTTCTGCCCGGCACCTTGCAGGAGAAGATCGATCCCTATCTGCGGCCCTTGTATGACGCGCTCTTTGACATGCTCGAGCCCGAGCGCGTGGAACGCTACCTCGAAAAAAATATCATCGAGATCGCGCCCATCGCCTTCATGCGCGGGCGCACGCTGAACGATTCGTTCGTCATCCTGGACGAGGCGCAAAACACGACATCGGAGCAGATGAAGATGTTCGTCACCCGCCTGGGATTTAATTCCAAGGCGGTGATCACCGGAGACGTCACGCAGATCGACTTGCCCAGCGCGCGACGCAGCGGCCTGATCGAAGCGGTGGAAATTCTGCAAAGTGTAAACGGCCTCGCGTTCGTGCATTTCGACGAAAGCGACGTGGTGCGTCATCACCTGGTGCAGCGGATCATTCGCGCGTATGACGAACACAAAGCGCGGCTGGCGGAGCAGCAGTTGTCTCTGCTCGAACCAAAGTCCGAGCCGAAGTCTGGCGCGCCGCAGGCGGATATTGCCGGGGCTCCTCCGCGGCCAGCGTCTTTACCGGCCCCAAGGGAAGAGCCGCACCTGCGCAATTAAGCGGAGACTCGGCGCAGACTCTAGTTCTAGGTTGTCATCCTGAGCGAAGCGAAGGACCTATGCATCTGGCCGCGCGATGCATAGGTCCTTCGCTTCACTCAGGATGACAAAGAGAAGTGAACTTGGTCATCTTTCAAAAGCGCGTCGCGGATCTGACCGAGTTGGCGCTCCGCCGTTTCGTGGCGCGCGCCCGGCGCGCCGCGGGATTGAAGGGCGGCGTGAACGTGCTGCTGACTTCGAGCGCCGAGATGAAGTCTCTGAACCGGCGTTTCCGCGGAAAAGACCAGCCCACCGACGTGCTCTCGTTTCCCGCCGAGCCCGGCGCCCAAAAACAATTCGCGGGCGAAATCGCCATTTCAGCGGAGATGGCAGCGCAAAATGCGCGGGCGCTCGGACACTCACCCGCCGAGGAAGTTAAGATTCTAGTGTTGCACGGCGTCCTGCATCTGCGCGGCTACGATCACGAGTGCGACAATGGACGGATGGCGCGGCGCGAAAAACAGTTGCGCGCGAAACTCCACCTTCCGCTGGGCCTGATTGAGAGAACGACGACTTCGCGCGCCGGGAGAAAACATCACCAATGATCGGAGTCGGCATAGCTCTCGCGCTCCTCTTCGGCCTGCTGACGCTGGTCTCCTACGTCGACCGTCTCTACCAGGAGATTGGCAAATTCCTGTCGCGCGAATTCCAGGACAACATCGACGCCTTCGAGCAGATCGTGGAGCCGCGCCTCCGCGTAACGCGCGCGCGCGCTTCGCTCTCCATGGCCATTCTCACGCAACTGGTCACGGCTGCCATTGCCATGATCGTCGGCTTCACCGTGTTTCGCGACCGCGCCTGGAGCGTCTACGAAGTCCTCGAAGCCACCCTAAGCCTGGTGCTGATCATCATCATTTTTAACCGTCTGCTCCCCTTCGTTTTTTTCTCCAGAACCCAGGGACGCTGGCTCCAGCACTGGACGCTCCCCTTGAGTGTTCTTATCTACCTGGTCCTGCCGGTAACGCTGGTGCTGGGCTTTTGCCAGTCCGTTACTGCTCTCACCCGCGAGCGCGCCGAGGCAGAACAGGAAACCTCCTCCGAAGCCGTAGACGCCTTGATTGAAGCCGGACAAGAAGAAGGCATTATCCAGGAAGGCGATCGCGAACTGATTCAGTCGGTAGTCGAATTCAGCGGCAAGACGGTTCGCGAAGCCATGAAACCCAGGCCGGAGATGGTTGCCGTCCCTGCCGACTGCACCGTCGAGCACGTGGTCGAGTTGCTCCGGGGCAAACATTTCTCGCGCATCCCAGTCTACGAAGGTTCGATTCACCACATCAAAGGCATTCTCCACACCCAGGACGTCCTGCAAGTCCCCGACGCCGAGGCCCACACCCGCACCGTGGCCAGCCTTATGCGAAAGGACGTTTACTTCGTCCCGGAAAGCAAGTTAGTAAGTGACCTCCTCCGCGAGATGCAGCGCAGCAACATCCGCATGGCGATAGTAGTAGATGAATATGGAGGCGTAGCCGGCCTCGTAACTATCGAAGACCTGGTAGAAGAAATAGTAGGAGAAATCGGCGATGAGCACGAGAAAGCCCAAGTCGTGCAGGAAAACGACCACTCCTACATAGTCCCCGGTAACATGGATGTAGACCGCCTCGATGAACTCTTCGGCATGCGCCCCGAAGGCCACGAATCGTCCACCATAGCCGGCCTGGTAAGCGAACTCGCCGGACGCATTCCCAAGAAAGGCGAAGTCATCGAAGACGAAGGCCTGAAGTTCGAAGTCCTCGACTCAACCGATCGCCGGGTGGAGCGCGTGCGGATCACAACAGCTGAGCCGAAGCAGATGAAGTTGATTTAAGAAGCGGCGAATGTTTACTTAGAAGGTATTAACCCGTGTTTACCACTACCCCCTCCCCCCCCTGCGTATAGGAATCATAGGGTTAGGGGGTGTCGCGCCGCCAAAATCTAGAGCGCAAAGGACTT
>JBEKFN010000002.1:0-33548 GCA_050013295.1 Terriglobales bacterium | reverse complement strand
GTGCCCGACGAAGTCAGCACGAGCACATCATTCTTCGTGCCGATGAACTCCTTCACATCGGCCAGCACGCGCGTGAACAGAGCGCGGAACTCGGCAGTGCGATGGTGCGCGCCATAGGAAGCAATCGCCATCTGCGCTTGCGGCAGCGGTGGCGTCGGTCCGGGAGTGAAGAGCCTGTTTTTCTTGATCATGGGAACCAGAATATGCGAAAGCTTGTGGTTCGGGAAGGAAAGGTCAGAGGGCAGAGGTCAGATTGCAGAGGTGGAGTGATTCTAACCTCTGCAATCTGACCTCTGACTTCTGACCTATAATCCTCCCATGCCCCTCATCGATCAGATCCAAAAAGACATGGTTGCGGCCATGAAGGCCCGCGAAGAGCAGCGCCTCTCCACGCTGCGCATGGTCAAGACCGCGCTCAAGAATCGCGAGATCGACAAGATGGCGCCGCTCGACGACAAGGAATCGCAGCAAGTGCTCTCCACGCTCATCAAGCAGCGCAAAGACTCGGTCGAGCAGTTCACCAAGGGCGGGCGCCAGGAGATGGCCGACAAGGAAGCCGCCGAGATCACGCTGATCGAAACCTATCTGCCCAAGGCCGCGGGCGAAGAAGAAATCGTGGCCGGAGTCCGCGCGGCGATCGCCGAGATGACGCCCGCTCCCGCTATGAAAGATATGGGAACGGTGATGAAAGCCGCAATGGCGCGCTTCGCCGCGGCGGGTATGCGCGTGGATGGGAAAGTGGTTAGCGAGGTGGTGAAGAAAGAATTGGCGGGGAAGCAGCGATCACCAGAACTCACGTAGGGGCGGACGCATTCGTCCGCCCCATCCATCCATACTGGCCTCCGTTTACTCCTTGCCTCGCTGCGCTCGGCTGCCCGGACGAATGCGTCCGGGCCTACGTGGGTCGTGGGGGCTCGTATGGGTTCGGGAATGGACGATGCCACATCCACTTATATTTCCGCCAGTCGCTGACGAGTCCACGTCGAACAGGGTTTTCGAGGATGTACATCACTTTGGCGTCATTGTCTTCTGCTGTTCGCAATACGCGGTCGAACGACTCTTCTTGCCAGATAGCCCCGTGACCCTTGAGCCGCTGATTGATCTTGCGTGCTGCTGCTCCCTTGATCGCCTGCATAACTTCAAATAGCGGCATCACTCTCTGCCGCAGCTCATCGATTCCTGGTGTAAGGACGAGGTGGGCATGATCGGGCATGACTACGGCGGCGTCGAGGTTATATCGACGGGCGTCATCATGGCGAATTGATTCGAGCACGATGTCGCGTGCCCATTCCGGCAGTATCCATCGATGTTTCGTGACAAACGTGACGAAATGCCACTTGCCATCTCGTTGCAAATGCGGCAGATTGCGTCTGTAAAACGTCATCGATAAGGTCCTTCTCCAACGACGTAGGGGCGGACGCATTCGTCCGCCCTGTCGAGCAAAGCTCGACAGAAGATGATCGTGAAACCTGGTCGAGATTAAACGAATAACCCGCGCCATGTCGGTGATGGGTTGACATTCGAATTGTGAGATTTTAGGCGGGAAAAGGGGACTCGCCTCGCTGCGCTGGTTGCCCGGACGAATGCGTCCGGGCCTACGTGGGTCTTGCTGCTACTTTCCCCGCTGCCACTCGCGATACGCTTCGCTCTTGCTAATGCCGCGCTCTTTCGCAACTTTTTTCAGCGCGGCTTTTTCGTCTGCCTTCTCTTTGGCCATGATTTCGCGCACGCGCTGGGCAACGCTTAGGTTGGAGGTCTCAGGTTTCAGGTCTTGGGGCTCAGGCTTCGCGATCAGGAGCGTGATTTCACCTTTGACGTCTCCTCGCGACTTCAGTTGACCCAGCACTTCTGGGGCTCGCCCGCGGAGGAATTCTTCGTGAATCTTGGTCACCTCGCGGGCCACGACTATGTGGCGGTTGTTTCCCATAACTTCGACCACATCGGCCAGCGTCTGCAGCAGGCGGTGGGGAGCTTCGTAGAACACCTGCGTGCGCGGAGCGTCTTTCACGCTTTCCAGCAGCTTGCGGCGTTGCCCTGACTTGGACGGAAGGAAGCCGCCGAAGCGGAAGGAATCGGTGGGCAGGCCGCTGGCGACGAGCGCTGCCAGAAACGCCGACGCACCAGGAATCGGTATCACCGGTACGTGATGCCGGATGGCGAGCGCGATCAGGTGGAATCCGGGATCGGAGATGCCGGGCATGCCCGCGTCGGTGACGAGGGCGATCTTGGCGCCGCCTTCGAGGTCGACGACCAACTCGGCGGCCCTGGTCATCTCGTTGTGCTCGTGATAGCTGACCAATCGCGTCTTGATGCCGTAATGGCTGAGGACCTTCAAGGTCTGGCGTGTGTCCTCGCAGGCGATCAGATCGACTTCTTTGAGCACGCGCAGAGCGCGCAGGGTGATGTCTTCGAGATTGCCGATGGGCGTGGCGACGAGATAGAGCGACGGGCCGGCAATGGCTGTGCCCCGTTCGGAGTGGGTGCAACTCTGGGTGTCTTTGTCTTTGTCCTTGTCTTTGCGCATGCCGAAAGTCTAGCAAGGAACCGGCGGTCTTGCCTCCGCTGGCCCGCGAACCACGTCCATCAACTCAAACGCTTCGCCTTTTATTCGCTTCGTGCTAAACTGACCAAAACGGATGTGACAGCCAACACTTCCCGCTCCAGCCCGCGGGTGTAGGCTAACCGGGATTCGTACCCCCGGGATTCCAGATTCAGAAATCAGGAGCAGCCATTATGGCCGAAGAGCGTAGCCGAGCGGAAGAGCGCAACATCGATCGCAACAATGATCGCAACATTGAGCGGAACAACGAACGGGTGAAGGCAATCGATCTTGCCTTCGCACAGATTGAAAAGCAGTTCGGCAAAGGGTCCATTATGCGGCTGGGGTCGAAGGAAGCCATCGTCCCGATCGCGGTGATTTCGACGGGCGCGATTTCGTTCGATGCCGCGCTGGGCGTGGGTGGCGTGCCGCGCGGGCGCGTGGTTGAAATCTTCGGCCCGGAGTCTTCCGGCAAGACGACCATCGCCTTGCAGGTGATTGCCGAGGCGCAGAAGGCGGGCGGCATGGCGGCGTTCGTCGATGCCGAGCATGCGCTCGATCCGGGGTACGCCAAGAAGCTGGGGGTGGACGTCGACAACCTGCTGGTCTCGCAACCCGACTATGGCGAACAAGCGCTGGAAATTACGGAAGCGCTGGTGCGCTCGAATGCCATTGACGTGCTGGTGGTGGACTCGGTAGCGGCGCTGGTGCCGAAGGCCGAACTCGATGGCGAGATGGGCGACAGCCACATGGGGTTGCAGGCACGGCTGATGTCACAAGCGCTGCGCAAGCTGACGGGGACGGTGGCCAAGTCGCGCACCTGCCTGATTTTCATTAACCAGATTCGCGAAAAGATTGGCGTGATGTTCGGCAATCCGGAAACCACGACGGGCGGACGCGCGCTGAAATTCTATTCGTCGGTGCGCATTGACATCCGGCGCATTGCGGCCATTAAAGAAGGAGACGTGGTCACGGGCTCGCGCACGCGGGTCAAGATCGTGAAGAACAAAGTAGCAGCGCCGTTTCGCGAAGCCGAGTTCGACATTCTTTATGGCGAAGGGATTTCGCGCGAAGGCGACCTGCTCGATCTGGCGGTGGCGCAAAATATCCTGGAGAAATCGGGATCGTGGTTCAGCTACAAAGGAGAGCGCATCGGGCAGGGACGAGAGAATGCGCGTGCCTTCCTGAAGGAAAACAAAGACACGATGGCAAAGCTCGATGCCGAAGTGCGTAAAGCGCTGGGACTGACCGCGGCCGCGGCGTCGGGGGCTCCGGCAGTCGTTCCGGCGCAAGCTACGGGTACGCAGGGACGGGTCACGACCATGCCGACGGCTGTGGAAACGGCGAAGGTGCCGGCGGCCCGACGGTAATCCGCGAGCGCAATTAGTCGATGGAGGAACGGGCGTCTCGCCCGTCTGCCGGGCGGGGACGCCCGGCTCTCCATCATCCGACCACCCCCTTCCGATTGCCATCCCTGCTTCCCCCGCATACAATCTTGTTTCTTCGACCGAGGGCCCCGTGAAGCGCATCAAAGCCATCTATCCCGGATCGTTCGATCCTCCTACCAACGGACATCTTGACCTGATCGAGCGCGGCAGCAAGATCTTCGACGAACTGGTGGTCGCCATTCTTCGCAATCCCGAGAAAGACCCGCTGTTCAGCCTTGCCGACCGGCGCAAGATGCTGGAGGCGATGACTTCGGGCTTTGACAACGTCTCGGTGGACACCTTCGACGGCCTCACCGTGGACTACGCGTTGCGCGTCGAGGCCCATGCCATTGTGCGCGGTATTCGCGCCATCAGCGACTACGAGTATGAACTCCAGATGGCGCTGATGAATCGCAAACTCCAGCCCGATGTGGAGACAGTGTTCATGTTGCCCGCGGAACAGTATTCATACCTGAGTTCGCGTCTGGTACGCGAAGTTGCGCAGCTCGGCGGATCCATTAAAAGCCTGGTGCCTGAACTCGTGGAGCAGAAGCTTCGTGAGAAAATGGACGTGGCTCACAAATTCGCGAACAGCGAGCCGCCCGAGGACAAGACGCCATCCGAGGGCAAGAAGAAATCCAGGAAAAAGAAAGCTTAACCATAGTAAACATGAGCTAGTAATGAGCCCTGTAACTCATCCCGTCCGCCTGACGGAACGCATCAATCGCATTGAGCCCTCCGCGACCTTGGTGGTGGTGGGCGAGGCCGAGAAGCTGCGCCAGCAGGGGATTGATGTTGTGGATTTCGGCGCCGGCGAGCCCCACTTCTCCACGCCGCAGCACATCAAGGATGCCGCCATTGCCGCGATCCAGTCGAATTTTTCGAAGTACACCGCCGTCGGCGGTACGACCGAGCTGAAGGACGCCATAATGCACCGTCATGCCGTGGACTTCGATTCGGATTACCGGCGTGAAGAAACCGCCGCCTCGGTGGGCGGCAAGCACGCGCTGTTTAACGTCATTTCCGTTCTCGTCGATCATGGCGACGAGGTTATTCTTCCCGTCCCCTATTGGGTCTCGTTCAAGGACATGGTGCGCTACGCCGGCGGCAACTGCGTGCTCCTGCAGAGTGACGAATCGCTGGGGTTTCGCGTCACTGCCGAGATGGTGGCGCAACTGGTGACGCCGAAGACCAAGCTCATCATTCTGAATTCCCCCTCCAACCCTTCCGGAGCGGTGATGAGCGCGGAAGACATGACCGAAGTCGTGCGGCTGGCCCACGAGCGCGGGATCTGGGTCATTTCCGATGAGTGCTACGTCTATCTGAACTACACCGGCAAGCGCTTCTCGGTGGGTTCGTTGCGCGAGTTCCGCGACCGCTTCCTGGTAATAGGATCGCTGTCAAAGACCTACGCCATGACCGGCTGGCGTCTAGGATTCACGCTGGGCCCGGCGGCCATCATCACCGCCGTGCAGAAACTGCAGAGCCAGTCCACTTCGAATCCGACCTCGATCGTGCAGAAAGCGGCGGTGGTAGCGCTCAAAGGCCCACAGCAATGCGTGGAAGACATGCGGGCGGAGTACATCAAGCTGCGCGATTACGTGGTGAAAGGACTGCGCTCCATACCGGGCGTGAAATGCACGCTGCCGGAAGGCGCGTTTTATGCTTACCCCAACGTTTCGGAATTTTTCGGGCGTAGCGGGATAAACTCGGCCTCTGAGATCGCCGGTAAACTGCTGCGCGAGGTGCACGTCGCCACGGTTCCCGGAGAGGGCTTCGGCTCGACGGACAACATCCGCGTCTCCTATGCCACCTCGATGGCCGAACTTAGTCGCGGCCTGGAGCGCATGCGGAAGTTCTTAGGGTCGCTGTAGTATCGTGTGCCGCAAAATTCGCGCCGTGAAGAATCACGTTTTCCCGGCGTCCCCGGCGACTCGGCGATGAAAAAATTCTTATGTCCTCACCCATCAGCACCATCGCACAAATCGGCGGCCACGAAGGCCAGTCCGTCACCATCCGGGGATGGCTCTACAATCTCCGCGAAAGCGGGAAGCTCCTCTTTCCCCAATTCCGCGACGGCTCCGGCATCATTCAGGGCGTCGTGCCGAAAAACGCCGTCCCGCCCGAAGTCTTCGACGCCATCAAAGGCCTTACCCAGGAATCCAGCGTCATCGTCGAAGGTAGAGTGCGCGCCGATAAGCGCGCCCCCGGCGGCTATGAACTCGACGTCGCGAACGTCCAAGTCGTGCAGCGCGTCCCAGAAACCGATCCCTACCCCATCACTCCCAAAGAACACGGCGTCGACTTC
Organism: Terriglobales bacterium; assembly: GCA_050013295.1. Lineage (GTDB taxonomy): Bacteria > Acidobacteriota > Terriglobia > Terriglobales > Acidobacteriaceae > Acidiflorens. Next base: position 27,274 of record JBEKFN010000002.1, on the reverse strand, counting down.
TTAATGGACCACCGCCATCTTTGGCTGCGCTCGCAGCGCCAAGCCTCCATCCTGCGGGTGCGCGCCGAGATCATTCGCGCGGCGCGAGATTTTTTTGATAGCAACGGATTCACCCTCACCGACCCGCCCATCATTACGCCCGCCGCCTGCGAAGGAACCTCTACGCTCTTCCCCGTGGATTACTTCGAAGAGCAGGCCTACCTCACGCAGTCTGGCCAACTCTACATCGAAGCCACCGCGATGGCGCTCGGCAAGGTCTATTCGTTCGGCCCAACCTTCCGCGCGGAAAAATCGAAGACGCGCCGCCACTTGACCGAATTCTGGATGGTCGAACCGGAAGTCGCCTACGGCACGCTCGACGACCTGATGGAACTCGCCGAAGGCCTGCTGACCTTTTTGGTTAAACGATGTCTCGAGCGCCGCCGCCCCGACCTGCAGACCATCGGCCGCGATCTTGCGAAGCTCGAGAAAATCGAAGCGCCCTTCCCGCGCATCAGCTACGACGAAGCCGTAGGCAAATTGCAGGAAGGCCACGCGCAGGGCGCGCTCGAAAACAAATTCGAGTGGGGCGGAGACCTCGGCTCGCCCGACGAAACTTATCTCTCGTCGCTCTACGACCGGCCCGTGATGGTCCATCGCTACCCGGCCAGCGTAAAAGCGTTCTATATGGAGCCCGATCCCCAGCACCCCGAACTTGCTCTCTGCGTGGACGTGCTGGCCCCTGAAGGCTACGGCGAAATCATCGGCGGATCGCAGCGCATGGCCTCGCACGACTTGCTCCTGCAGCGCATTCACGAGCACAATCTGCCGGAAGAAGCTTTCAAGTGGTATCTCGATCTCCGCAAATACGGCAGCGTTCCCCACTCCGGTTTCGGCATGGGCATCGAGCGCGCCGTCGCCTGGATCTGCGGGCTGGAGCACGTCCGCGAGACGATTCCCTTCCCGCGCATGCTACATCGGCTGTATCCGTAGCGTCGCGGGAGTAGGGCGTTTAACCGCAGAGATCGCTGAGATCGCAGAGAAGGTCGTTGCATGAAAACCGCTGTGGTTCAAGCAGACCAGCTTAACGCGATCACGGAACAGATTATTGGCGCTGCCATGGAGGTTCATCGTGCGCTAGGTCCAGGCCTTCTGGAATCGGCGTACGAAGCTTGCCTGGTTTTCGAACTTCGCGAGCGGGGGCTCCGCGTAGAGCAGCAAAAGCCGCTCCCGATCGCTTACAAAGGCGTAAAGCTCGATTGTGGCTATCGATTGGATCTGGTAGCTGATTGCGTGATCGTCGAAATTAAAGCTGTCGAGAAATTAAATTCAGTCCACGAGGCCCAGTTGCTCTCCTACCTAAAGCTAGCCAATTGCCCCGTGGGATTGCTCCTAAACTTCCACTGCACAATGTTGAAGCACGGAATTCGCAGATTAGTGAATAACTTCCCTTCCTCTGCGTACTCTGCGATCTCTGCGGTTAAATGCGATCTCGGCGGTGAATAGGAAGCGTATGGCTCAACGCAGCACGACGTACAGCAGCATCACGCCGCGCCAGATTCGCGTGATCGGGGTTCCTCTTGACCTTGGCCAATCGCGGCGTGGGGTTGACATGGGGCCTTCCGCCGTTCGGGTTGCCGGACTCGACGCGCGACTTGAAGCTATCGGGCACATTGTCGAAGATGCCGGCAACATTGCCGTCGCCATTCCCGAGCAGAAAAAAGCAGGCGCCGCCAATTCCAAATACCTCAAGGAAATCACCGCCACCTGCACCAAGAGCGCCGACCTGGTATTGAAGACGCTCGAAGCCGGCAAGGTTCCTCTCATCCTCGGCGGCGATCACTCCGTTGCCGTGGGCACGGTGTCGGGCGTGGCCGAGTTCTACCGCCGCAAGAATCAGAAAATCGGACTGCTCTGGATCGACGCTCACACCGACATGAACACTCCCGACTCTTCTCCGAGCGGCAACGTCCACGGCATGCCGCTCGCCGCGCTCATGGGACTTCCTCCCGTCGAACTGGGCAAGATCTACGATTTCTCGCCCAAAGTGCGGCCGGAGAATTGCGTGCTCGTCGGCATCCGCGATGTCGACAATTTTGAAAAGGAAAACATCCGCAAATCCGGAGTCCAAGTCTTTACCATGCGCGACATCGACGAGCGCGGCATGCGCGCCGTGATGGAGGAAGCGCTCCGCATGGCCGGACACGGCACCGCCGGCTATCACGTCTCGCTCGACATGGATTGGATCGATCCCGAAGACGCGCCCGGCGTCGGCACCCCGGTCTGGGGCGGCGCCACGTATCGCGAAGCGCATCTCGCCATGGAAATCATCGCTGACCACGGGCGCATGCTGAGCTTCGAAATCGTGGAAGTGAATCCGGTCATCGACGAGCACAACCAGACCGCCGATTTAGCCGTCGAGCTGGCACTCTCGGCCTTTGGGAAGAAGATACTCTAGAGCCTGCTAACAACCTTTGTGAATTGTCATCCCGAGCGGAGCGAGGGATCTGCATCTCGCGGCGAACTACCGATCCCTCGCTCCGCTCGGGATGACAATTCATGGAAGGTCTAATCTAACCGCTCACTGCACGTCGGAAACTTTGCCGTTGATAAACGTGACCTTCAGGTCCTTGTAGACATAGATCTGCTTGGTGCCCAGATTGACGATCTTGTCGGGGTTCCCGAGCGCGGCTTTCACTTGATCGGGCGTTTGCCCTTTTTCTATTTGCTGAGGCTCGGGCGGGGGCGCTTGTTGCTGCGCTTGTCCTTGGGCTGCACCCTGGTCGCCGCCTTGCTGATCGTTTCCACCCTGATCGCCACCCTGCTGCGCATCGTCACTGCTGATCGATAGAAGCTGCCCGATGACGTCTTCCACCTGACCCGCGCTCGCGCTTGCCAACGTGCTGGCGGGGAACTGGAAGGTCACTTGCGCCTTGTTGTAGGTCGGAGGATCGGTTTTGTTGCAGGTATCGCAAGCGACGATGCTCAAAGTAACGTTGTCTTTGGCGAGATTGACGTCGATCTTCGTGGGATATACCTTGTCTCCCTTCGCAAACAAGTGCGTAGTCTGCCCCTCCGACTGCGTCTGCGAAAAACGTCCGAAGAGGGCCTTTCGCCCTTGCACCATCAAGCCGCTGGGAGTATGAACCGTTCCATTTTCATACTTGGTGGCGAGAACAGTTTTGTCGGAGTAAGGCACACCGAGGATTCCGCCCTTCTGGATGGCCAGCAGCGTACCCGCCTCCACTACCGAAGGTCCGCTTGTGTCCGAACCCATCTTCACCAGCTTGTACTGCGCGGACAGTTGCTCCTGTAGAGAAACCGCCTGCGCACTGGCCAGCGACATCGGAAAGATGGTGGCAGCCAGAAGCACAATCCCAGCAATCAGAGCGTGGAATTTCTGCGACATCGTAAAACCCCCCGGTTCAGCTTTTCCCAAAAGTTCGACTCCGAGCGGTGCGCGGAACAAGCGGTGCGCGGAACAACCAGCGCAGAGTCAGGCAATGTCTTGCCACTTCATTTGCAGAGGGAGCGTCTCCATCCGACGCTCCCTCTTCTTGATGGATCGATGATCGGTGAAGCCGCCGTCTTTACAAGCGTCCGTTCTAGAGCCCCGATCCCGCAGCTTCCTGCTTGACCTGCGTGTCGGTCTGGTCGGCCGCCTGCTGTTGGTCTTGCAGAGTTTTTTCCGCAGTAGTATCCGCCGGTGGAGGCGGTACATCCGACGGCTTCGTGCCCGTATCTGGCGCTTTCGGAATACCGCCCGTACCCTGCTTCTTCGCCAGTTCGCCCAAGCCGGTATTGAGTTGTTCCGCGAAGTGGTTTTGCATCTCCTGCAAGTCGTCCACTTTAACGGCGATGGTTTGTCCGGGCGCGCATTCCGACTTCTTGCTTGCCGAAACGCTGGCGTTCACCATATTGTCGGCATCGGGAGTGTCGGTGAGCCGCATGATTACGTCACCCGCGGTCAGCGCACATTCCTGCCCGTTCGCCACTAAGGTGAGATCGCTGGCCACCACAAAGGTGCGCCTTGCCGGATCCAGCGCCGGCGGAACTTCGTTGCTGGCATTCGCCGGTGCTGGAGCGGCGGACGCGCCACTCTGCGCCGCTTGCGCCTGCTGCGCGGCCAACTGCGCTTTCACTTCATCGGCAATGGCCTGCTTGACTTCGGGAGTCATTGCCACCTGGCCCGAGGCCGCGGCCGGAGCAGGACCACCTCCACCACCGTCGCCGGCATCGGCGTCCGCACCTGCCTCCGCCTGGGCCGCATAGGCCGCTTGCAAGTTCGCCGCAATCAGGTAATCCGTCAGCCAGAACGCCGGCGAAGCATAGACGGGATAAGGCGTGAACCACCCGCCGTAGAAGCCAAACCACGGAGCTCCTCCCCAACCCCACGCCCCTACACCCCAGGCAACCGGCGACGCCCACGGATTGTAGGCCCAACCGTAGAAGCCGGGATGGTAGTAGAACCCAGGAGAGTAGCCGTAGTAGTCGCGGCCGCCGTAGCGGTAGCCGCGATACACGCCGGTCCGGTAGTGGCCGTGGTCATAGTAGGTACGCGAATAATAGGAGTGGCCGCCGCGGTTAACGTAGCTGCGCTGCACGTATCCGCCGTGCCGTCCCGTGTTCACGACGCGCGCTCCGTTGTGTTCACCCACAACCGTGCGCCCGCCGTGGACCCCATGCTCAATGTGCATGCCGCCGCGATCAATCGAACGAACCTGGCCATTGGGACGGACGCTTGCCTTTCCTCCACCCTTCAGAGAAACGTTCCTGCCCGGAGGAGTGTGGCCGCCCGCGCCCTTGCTGGCGTTCGCTGGAGCACCTTTGTTGCCACCGCCCGCTGGGCCGCCCTTGGTGGCGCCACCCGCCGGACCACCCTTGTTGCCGCCCGCTGGACCGCCTTTGTTGGCATTCGCTCCGCCGGTTCCGCGGTTGGTCGCGCCTGCCGTGCCAGTTCTATTTGCGCCCGCTGCGCCACCCCGGTTGGTGTTCGCTCCGCCGGGGCGATTGGTTGCGCCTGCCGTACCAGTTTTGTTCGCGCCCGCTGCGCCACCTCTGTTGGTGCTCGCGCCGCCGGGTGCGTGAGAGGTCGAGCCCCCGGGCGCATGAGTGGCCGCGCCGCCGGGTTTGGCACTACCGGCCGCTCCGCTGGGCTTGGCACCACCGGCCGCTCCGCCAGGCTTGGCACCGCCGCCCGGGGCGGCTTTCGCCGCCGGCTTGCTCGGAGCAGGCGCACTCTTCTTGTCCTTTTGAGCCGTAGCCACTGCGGTTACTGCGAGAAGAACCAGCAATACGGACCAAATCGGCAGGACGTTCTTTCTTCGGTTGCTCGGATTCATTAGCCACTCCTGTGAGATGTGAAGCTCTAAATTCACCAGCCGGGAAGGTGCGCGGCCACAGAAATTGCCAGCCTGCAATCCCGCTCGCGGTTTCTTCGACGAGAGCTTCCGGGTCCGAGTGCCACAGGGAAGGTTCGGCACCGGCCTTTGAAGACCCGACAATTTTCACACCTGTTTCAGCACAGTGTCAAGCGCGTGTACTCGTCCAGTAGATGAGTGACACTTTTCATTCCTTTCGTTGGGATGAGACTTGCCGCAGGAACTGCTGTGGGGTTAAGTAGCCGAGCGCCTGATGCGATGGGGCTGAAACCGCCAGCCGAAGAAGATCCCAAGCGCGAGCAGTACAAAACCAAAGCTGCGGTGGTCGAGTTTGTGAAAAAATCTTTTGCGGACGGCGCGGCGGCAATCAAGCAGAAGGGCGATAAGGGTTTGAGTGATTTGATCGTAGATCCGTTCGCGAATCAGCAGACGCGAGTCTCCGAAATGGCGTGGGGCCTGCTCGAGCATTGCGGCGAACACTATGGCCAGTTGGCCGTGTATTACCGCGCGGCCGGATCAGTACCGCCCGAGTCGCGACCAAAGAAGTAGCACCGGCGCTGATACCATACTCTTCGTGCGCCCGCTGCTCGACATCCGCGACCTAACCATCGAGTTCCCGCAATCCCGTGCTGGGCAGGCACTTCCGCCCGGCCAGCAGGCGAAGCCTGCCCCAAAGCCTGCCGCCCCCGTGGCCGCCGTCAGCAGCCTCTCATTCTCTATCGCTCCCGGCGAAGTCCTCGGCCTGGTCGGCGAATCCGGCTCCGGAAAATCCATCACCGCGCTCGCCATCATGGGCCTGCTCCCGCCCGCCGCCATCGTCAAGGGCGAAATCACTTTTCAGAACGGTTTTCAGAAAAACGATGGCGGCCCCACGCATCTCACCCGTCTGCCTCCCGATCAACTGCGCCAACTTCGCGGCTCGCGCATTGCCATGATCTTCCAGGAGCCCATGACCGCCCTCAACCCCGTCATGCGCGTTGGCGACCAGATCGCCGAAGCCGTCCTCGCTCATCATCGCGTCTCCAAATCGGAAGCATGGCGTCAAGCGGTCGAAGGCATGCGCGACGTTGCCATCCCCGACCCCGAGCAACGCGCCCGCAGCTATCCGCACCAGCTCTCCGGAGGCATGCGCCAGCGCATCATGATCGCCATGGCCATTGTCAACCGCCCGCAACTGCTCATCGCCGACGAGCCCACCACCGCTCTCGATGTCACCATCCAGCAACAAATTCTCGACCTGCTCAACGACCTTCGCCACAAATTCGGATTGGCGATGCTCTTCATCTCGCACGATCTCGCCGTCGTTTCGCACGTCGCCGATCGCGTCGCCGTCATGTACGCCGGCAACCTGGTCGAACTCGGCGCCAAGGCCGACATTTTCCACGCGCCCGCCCATCCCTACACCCAAGGCCTGTTGCGCGCCATTCCTACTCTCTCGACCGACCGCGCCCTGCCCCTCTCAACCATCGAAGGCACCGTTCCATCCATCGCCCAACTCCCGCCCGGATGCCCCTTCGAACCCCGCTGCACCTTCCGCGTCGCCGCCTGCGCCGTCCAGCTCCCTCCGCTGGTCGAAGTCGGCCCCGGACACTGGGCCCGCTGCCCGGTCGTGAATCCGCCAGGAGTCTGATAAACAATTGGAAATTAACCGGCGCTATCGGCGGTCTCGTCATCGAGGGGCGGCAATTTGCGATACGCCGCGATAATCTTTTCCGCTTCGGACGCGTCTTCTTCGCGCACAAGAATGACCGTTCCACCGACGCCGGGAAACGCGTTTTGCACCGCGTCAATGGATTTCAAGTCCGATTCGATGCCGGCAGATTGAAGCAAGCCCTGCACGACGATGGCTTCGTTTTCCTGCTCGGCGTCGAAAATCTTGACCAGTTTCTCGTTGGGCTCGGGCTGAGGCGAGGCGTTAGTCGGTTCTGGCATGTCGTCCTCCGCAAACTGTCTGTCAACAGATTACGGCAGTCACCATGCCCCTGTCTTGCGGATCACAAAGGTGTACGCCCAAGGGAAGCTTGCTTCGCGGGCGGAAGCTGGCACAATGGCGACTGGGGCGCACCGCGGAGGACCCGGTCAACATCCAATATCCGACATCGAAAGCCAAACGGGGGCAGTATGGAAGTGCAAAGGGCCGAACCGCCAGACGGAGAACACAATGAGCGCAAGGACAAGGACAACGAAGAGGCCCGAAGACTGCGCCGCCTGCAGATGATGATGAGCATGGTGATGTCGGTGATCAGCCAGGATCCCGATCTGACGCTGGAAGAGGCGGCAGAGATGGCCGCGAATGCCCGCCGCGCCGCCCTGAGCATGTTTCCCGACAAAGAACTCGCCTACGATCTCATCTACCGCCCACGCCTGCAGCGGCTGATGAATGAACGCTTCCGGCTGCAGTAGAAATTTCGAAGCACAGGCGCCTTCTCACCAGTTTGGTCCAAACCTTCGTTTCCGTCATTGACAGTTGCTCGGGCATTTTCGCGTCCGCGATTGCTGCATGGAAGCATAATTCTGAGGAAGTTCCGAGGAAAACCGGGCTGCAGTATAGAAAAAGCCAAATCTAGCAGCGTAAGCTAAGATGGGGCAAGCAGAGGATGCCATGCACAGCTTGATCGAGGAAAAGCGCCAGGAACTGGAGCGCGTGTGCCGCCGTCGCCGGGTGCATCGCATCGAGCTTTTCGGGTCCGCTGCCGGGCCGGACTTCGACCCCGCGCACAGCGACCTGGACTTCCTGGTGACTTTCCAGGAGTTAGACCTCGATCAATACGCGGACGCCTACTTCGGACTGCTGGAAGATCTGCAAGCATTGTTTCAGCGCCCAGTGGATCTAGTGGTCCCCTCCGCCATTCAGAACCCTTATTTCCGCCAAGCCGTCGAGTCCACCCGGACACTCGTCTATGCGGATTGAGTCAAAGAAATATCTTTACGACATTGAGCGTGCGGCGAAACTGGCCCTCGGGTTTATGGCAGGCAAGAGCTTCGCCGATTACAGCGCAGACACCATGCTGCGCTCGGCGGTGGAGAGACAGTTGGAAATCGTCGGAGAGGCGCTCGCCCAACTAGCCAGAACCGATCCCGCGGTGGCTTCGCAGATCGGCGAGTACCAGCGGATCATCGCCTTCCGGAACATTCTCATCCACGGCTATGCCGAAATCGATCATCGCATCGTCTGGAGCGTGTTAGAACTCAAACTGCCGGTCGTCCTCCGCCAAGCCAGCACCGTGCTAGGCACCGAAGAGCAAAGCGGAGATAGCCGCAACGATCTCTAGCGATAACAAGTACCCGAGATTCGCAAGAATCCCGGGCATTTTCGCGTGTTGGCGGTCCCGAAGCCGGTTTCACTTTTCGATCCGCTGCAGGCGAAACAGCAGCGTGCCCCATCCCAGCTTGGCGCGGATTTGCACCGGAGTGTGGCTCGGATCCTCCGAATACCACACCCACACCTTGCCCTTGGATTGCAGCGGGCCGGAAGTGGCTTCGGCCGTAACCAGCACGGCCGGGAAGGTTCCGGCCGGCACTTTGATCTGCTCGCGCTTGTCCACGCTGGCATGGACGATCGTCGTCTTCCCGTCACTGATCGGGAACTCGTAGCTGGCGCCGAGTTGCAGCGGCAGCGACTGCAGGTAGTAGAAGCCGGTGATGACATCGGTGGCGCAGGCGGCAAGGTCGTTTTCGACGTGCTTGGTCTCGCCCGTCTTCAAATTCTTTTCATCGAGCGTGCTTTTCTTGCGCGCGTAGTCGAAGTGGATCGAGGTCTCGCGTTTGTGCGAGCCTTCCTCGCTGTGCTTGAAGATGGACAGCGAGCAGAACGTCCTGGGATCGAAGCGCGATTCGAAGCGGTCGTGCACCGGAAAGATGACGTTGACGGCTCCGGAAGATTCGGCGGACGCGGTAACTCTGCGTTCGTTCCCGGCGGTATCCATTCGCACGACACCGGTCCCGGCGGTGATCAAATGCCACTCCGCCGAATAGACGTAACCCCGTCCATCGGGGAACGGGTAGCTGGGACGGGGAGGCGCGATCTGCACCGGAGCGGGGCCGATGGTTGCGGTAGGCGGGCCTTGCTGCGCCGTCAACCAGGCCGCGATCGGGAGGATCAGGCAGCAGAGCAGCCCCACCAGCGCCAGCACGCTGCGGAGGCTTTGAAACGGCGCGCCTTCAGCCGCGCCGCAACCCGATCCAGGCAAGACTGGCCTTAGTGTGTACGCGAGAGCGTTTCGGGCACACGGTGGAACGAAATGCTCGAGAATCCAGCCCCGGCAGGGGCAAGCCAGCTTAGCCCCGCGCTTCAGCGCGGGGTACGACGGGAAAAACCACCGAAGTCCCGGAGGGACGGCCCAGTTCTCTCGCCCACTCTTTAACCCCTGAGGTAACCGGCTCATGCTCCACGGCAGACTACCATACCAGCTTGACGACGAGGACGGCCAGCACCACCACACAGCCAATGCTAGCCTCGTATTCGCGGTGCTTCCAGTAGCGTGCGAAAGAGTACGCACTGTGCCGGCTGCCGTAGGGCGAAAGCCGCGGCCACATGCGCGGCACGTGGCGGGCATAGTCGTCGTAGTCGGGGAACGTCTGGCGCAGGTAACGCTCTTCGCCAGCGATGACCGGGATATAAATCACGGCGAACATCAGGAGCATGATCGCGACGATCCACCAACTGCGCGCCGCGATGGCGAAGCCGGCGGCCAGCACCAGCGAGCCAAGGTACAGAGGGTTGCGAGTGTAGGCATAGGGTCCGCTGGTGGTGACCTGCTTGTCTTTTTGCACGTGGCCGGAAGCCAGTCCGCGCAAGACCAACCCGGGAAGCAGCACCAGTGCGCCCGCGATGAGAGAAGTTCTGGTAGGCCGCGCCAGCCAGACGTATGCAATCGCAAAAATAAACCCCAGGGGCACGCGGATGCGACGGGCCACGCGCGACCAGATGTCGCCGGTGGTCTCGGAGGGTTGCGCTCCGGATTGTGAAACTTCACTCACCTGATCTGCACGACGATAACATTCCGCGAGTTACGTTCTCGAAGTTAACCCTGCAACAGCTTGCGAGTTGCGGCAACGACTTCGCCGACAGTAATTTCGAGCAAACCTTGTTCCGGCTCGCGGCGCCGGGTGTGGTCGGTCATACTGCTCGCGCTTCGCAGCACAGTCGATCGCGTCCCGAATGGGCCGTTGCGCGCCGGGTTTGTCGGACCAAAAATTGCCACCACCGGAATTTTCAAAGCCGCCGCCAAGTGCATCGGCCCAGTATCGCCGCCGATGAAGAGGCGAGCCCGCCGCGTAAGCGCGATCAACTCAGAAATCGAGCAGGAGATTTTTCGCGCCGCCCCTTCGCCCGCGGTTTCCACGGCCACCGCCAGTTCTTCTTCTCCCGGTCCGTAGTTTATGAGCGAACATAATCCATCTTTCGCGAGTTCTTTCGCAACTTGTCCGTAACGCTCGACCGGCCACCGCTTCGCCCCCCAGCCCGCGCCGGGATTGAGAATCGCGAAGTCGTTCACATCTGCCGTGAAGTCGGCAATTTTGTTCTCCGCATCCCCGTCCACCGGAAACTCCACCCGACCCTCCGCCGTCGGTGTTGGAACGATCGCACTTGGAACGATCGCACTTGAAATGATCGCAGTTGGAACGCTCGCGCTTGCGGTCGTACTTGAAACGACCGCTCCAACCAGCGCCAGCGCCTGTTCGACAACGTGCGTGCCCTGCGTCTTCAAAAGTACGTCTCGCGTGTAAAACATGCTGGCAGCATTCTCGCGCGGTTGTGCGCTCCCATACACAATGGGCGCGCCCGACCAACGTCCGAGCAATGCCGAACGAACCGCGCCCTGAAAATCAATCGCCGCATCGTATTGAATTCCGCGTAATTGACTTAGGCCCGCGGCCATCTGCTGCCAAGTGTTGAACGAGAACGGCGCGCGCCGCCATTCCGCCGTGTTGACGGAATGGACGCAGTCAACCAGCGGGCGTTGCGGAGAGCGCCGACCCGCTCGCGGATGGCGCAGCGTGCACAACAGTTCTGCCCAGCGCTCTTCGATGAGCCATCCCAAGGTGGCGTGAGGAAAAGCCTGGCGCAGCGCGGCTGCGGCAGGCAGAGTGTGAATGACGTCTCCCATGGCGCTGAGGCGCACGACCAGCAGGCGTTCGAATCGCGGCACGCTGGCTGGGAGAGAAAAAGAGCCGGTCATTAAAGAACCGCTCATTCTGGTCGCAGCCCTCGCCGCCATTCGTACCGCCTCACGATTTTCGCGGCCTCAGCCGCGAGCGCGAATGCGAATGAATGATCTCGCTGGCCGAGTGATTCTTAGGATCACCCACAATGACGACGCGGCCTCCACAGGCTTCGACCTCGTCGCGCTCGGGGACGCTCTCCACCGTGTAGTCCGTGCCCTTGGCATGAAAATCGGGACGGACTTCGCGAATGATGGCGCGCACGTCCGTTTCTGGAAAGACTACGACGGCGTCCACATCGGCCAGCGCCGCCAGAATTTCCGCGCGTTCTTCCGCTGGCATCACGGGCCGCCCTTCACCCTTCAACGCGCGCACGGACTCATCGGCGTTCACCGCGACAATCAGTTTGCCGCCAAGCTCCCGCGCCGCATGCAGGTAGCGTACATGGCCGACGTGCAGCACATCGAAACATCCGTTGGCCAGCGTCACGCGCTCGCCGGCGCGCCGCCAATTCGCCGCACGTCGCTGCAGCTCGTCGCGCGAAACAATCTTCCGATGGAGTGATGTGTTCAATGATCTCGATCTGACCGTGTGGAAGCGGAGCTATGCCCCGCTTGGACGGAGCGTAGCCCCGTCCCCACACTCTAATGCTCGCGAGCCACTGGCGGCGTCTTATCCAGCGCCTCCAATAATTCCTGCTGGCTGACCGTGGCGGTGCCGCGTTTCATGACCACGATGCCGCCCGCGTAGTTCGCCAGGTGCGCGGCCTCTTCGGCGGTTGCGCCCGCAGCCAGAGCAGCGGTAAAAGTCGCTATGACAGTGTCGCCGGCGCCGGTCACATCGGCGACTTCATCGCTGCCATGGATCGGAATATCCACCGGCTTGTGACGGCGCGGAAAAACCACCATGCCATCCTTGCCGCGCGTGATCACGAGCGATTCTAAATCCATCTCGCCTGCGATCTGTTCTCCGGCGGCCAGAAGGCGCTCCCAGTCGTTGCCGTTGCCGATGCGGATGCCGAGAGCTTCTTCCACCTCAGACTCATTGGGCGTTGCCGCCGTAACCCCGGAAAACTCGAGCATGCGATGGCGCGAGTCAAGCGTCACGGGAACCTTGTCGAGTCCGCGCTTTTCCCGAATCGCATTCAGCAGGGATGGCGTTGCGGCGCCGTATCCATAGTCGGAAACCAGCAGGGCATCGGAGGCGCGCGCGAATTCGCGGGCCGCAAGCACGATTTCGCGGCGCAAATGCGCATTGGGGCCTTCGCTCGGCTCACGGTCAAGGCGCACGACCTGTTGTCCGGCGGTGTGTGCGAATCCGGCCAGGATGCGCGTTTTGGTCACGGTGCTGTAGCTCTTGTCTTTGAAAACACCGCTGACCGGGATGCGTTTGTGACGGAAAGCGCGCAGCAACAGCTTTCCCGGTTCGTCGTCGCCCACCACCCCAACCGGCAGGACGTTCACGCCAAGGTCGGCAAGGTTGTAGATGGCATTGGCGCCGCCGCCCGGAACCACCTTGCGATCGCGGTGCGTCAAAATCAGCACGGGCGCTTCGCGCGAGACGCGAGAAATCTCGCCGAACACGAACTCGTCGGCGACCAGATCTGCGAGGACGGTTACCGTGAGCTTGGGAAAAGATTCGACGATCTTTCTGAGGCGCAGGCGGCCGTTTTCCTTAGTATGTTTGGTCATCAATCGTGCTCAATCCTCGCCGATGATTTTCCCCGCTCTCACGCTGTTGATTGCGCCGTCGAAGTTCTCTTTCCTAACGTCAGGAGCGAGAAGCAGCGATGACGGATATGTCCGGCTGGAAAAGATCACGTGTGCGCCGCGATATTTCAATAGCAGCGGCAGCATCCGCTTTCCACGAACCGTAACCTGATGGAGCAAATCCTCCCCGAGAGATTCGCCGACGTAAAAGTTCATCAGGACGACCAGAGCTTCATCAGAGGCCTTCGTTTTCATCTGAAAAAGCACGCCCAACAGCTTCCCGGTTTGCCAAACTGCTGCGTTCTGACGCTCGCTTTGAGATGTCGTTGCCTCTGCACAAAGATCGAGAATAGGCTTTACCAGCTCCTGAACGTCTCTTGGCGGAACAAGCTCGGCCGCCGCATTAGCCGCCTGTAACGTTAGGGCCATTGTAAATACGAGAATTTTCAGTCGCTGCTTAGCCATCAAATACTTCGTCATCGGATGCAACCCAAGATTTTCTCATGAGCGGGGCTTCCGTTCATTGATCATTGAGAAATGATTCTTGCGGAAATGGTTCTCGCCAAAATGGCATCTACAGCGTCCGTGGGATGGTTGAGCGTAAGACTGAGCGCGGCGACCGCGAACGGCTTGAGATCCGCTTGCAATGACCCCAGATTGACCGCATCTTTTTCCGTGGTCAGAAATCCGCCGGCGCCGAGGTTGCCGCGCATGGCAAGCAGTCGCGCGATGTCACTTCTGTCATAGGCATGGTGATCGCGAAAGATGATTTCTGCCGCAGGTGTGATTCCGGCGGCGCGTACTTGCGCAAAGAACTGCTCGGGTCTCGCGATGCCGCAGAAGACTACGGGCGCGGAAGGCAGGCTCGGGAGAACGAGTTCGCGCTCGATTCGCCAGATCAGCTTTTGCCGCACCGCCGGATGATCCACCGCCAAGCTTGCGGGTAGCACGATCGCATCGGCGCGTCGCAACGACGACAGCGGCTCGCGCAGCCGCCCCGAGGGCAGCAGCCTGTCGTCGAAGTCGCGCTCTGTCATCAGTACAATGTCGAAGTCGCGAACCAGAGAACGGTGCTGAAAGCCGTCGTCGAGGATGTGCAATTGCGGCTGGAATTTCCGCTCGGCGACCCGCCCCGCCTCATAGCGGCTTTCACCGACAACCACCGGAACGCCCAGCCGCCGCGCGATCAGCAGCGGCTCATCGCCGAAGTCGGCGGCGTTGCCATCGGTCTCGACTATGAGAACGCCGCGAGTCATGCGGCCGTATCCGCGTGAGAGCACGTCGAAACGAATGCCGCGAGCCTTCAGCAGTTCCCCAAGCGCAATCACGAAAGGGGTCTTGCCCGAACCGCCCACCGACAAATTCCCGACGCTGACCACAGGTCGCTCCAGCCGCCGCGAAGGCAGCACACCGCAATCGAACAGTATGTTTCGCAGAGAGTTAGCGGCGCCGTAAAGTCCGGTGAACGGATTCATGCGGAGCCCTCGGCCGGGGGCTGTGCGCTCTTCGATTGAGCTTTGGATGACGCAACGCTCATCAGTTGGAGCAGCGCTGAGACGGTCCTGGCCGTGGCGCCGCGCTGCGATTCGAGCGCCGCCAGCGCGTTCCGGCCGAGGGTGATTCGCTCGCCGCTGTTTTCGATCAGCTCTATGAGGACTAGTGGCATCTCCGCCAGTCCAACTATGCGGACCGCATTGCGGCTGGCAAAGAAATTGACCACATCGCGAAAATTTTCGTAGTGGTTGCCAGTGACGATGGGAACGCCGTAGAGCGCAGGCTCAAGAATGTTGTGTCCGCCGCGCGGCACGAGACTCCCACCGACGAACGCGACGGTAGCCAGCGAATAGAGCGCAGCCAACTCCCCGATGCTATCGACCAGAAACACGCCGCCAGCGAGCGGTTCGCCGCTCCACAGAGAACGCCGCCACATCCGGAAGCCGAGCTTCTCGACGAGTTCCCCAACCTGCACAAAACGCTCCGGATGGCGGGGCGCAAGGACCAACACGGCCTTCGGATGATTCGCCAGAATATTGCGAAACGCCGAAAGCAGAGAGCCTTCTTCGTCCTCGAGCGTGCTGCCACACACCAGAACCGGCCCCGCTCCGGAGTGGCTGAAGCTCTCGCGAAGACTCGCGACGATTGCCGGCGATGGCGGCGGCGCCACATCGAATTTCAGGTTGCCAGCAATCGTAACTTTCGATTCGCTCGCTCCAATTTCTATCAGCCTCCGCCGGTCTTCTTCGGTCTGGGCCAAAAAAACATCGACGTTTCCGAGCGCCTTCTCCAGCAATCTCGGAAGCCAGAACCGGAGCCGCTTGTAGCCGGGAAGCGAGCGGTCGGAAATACGGCAGTTGATCACGGCGATGCGGGCCCCGCTGCGCTTGGCAAGCCGGAGAAAATTCGGCCAGAATTCAGTTTCGGCGACGACCACGAGTTCGGGACGCAAAGCAGCGAGGTACGGCCGGACCGCGAAGGCGAAGTCCAGGGGGAAATAAAACACGTTCTCCGCGCCGAACCGGCGAGCGGCGAGTTTCTGCCCGGTGCTGGTGGTCGTCGAAATCATTACGCGATGGGATGGAAATTTCTGTTGCAGCGCCTCTACGACTGCGCTCGAAGCCACCACCTCGCCCACCGAAACCGCGTGAACCCAGATTGCGGGTTTCTCGCTGCGGCCAGCGACGGCGGGGGGAATCGCGCCGAACCTCTGGCGCAAACCCGTCCGATACTTGCCGTGCCGCAACATCTGCAGCAGCCAGTAGGGCAGCGTCAGCACCAGAAAAAAAGCGAGCAGCGCACTGTAAAGCGCATACATGAAGAGAAGTCCCATTCTAAATGGCGAGCCAGAATCCGATCTTCGCTCGGGATCTTCGCTCGGGACGAGGCGGCACGGATTGCGCTGACGGCATCCAAATAAAAACCACGGCTTCGAGCTGCGGGCCTCGAGTTGCGAGCGAACACGAATCTGTGGCTCGCGGCCCGCAGCTCGAAGCCATCTCCTATAATTCACGTATGCATAATGCACGTCGGCAAGAATCACCTCGTGCGTCCATGCCGCAAGCCCGGCGATTTGCGGCGGTCTGCGCTTTTATGCTGCTCTGCTGCCTTGGCGCGATTTCGGCCAAAGAGTTTGTGATGCCCGCGGCGCGGCCCGCTCGCACTTACCCGGCACACGACGATCACCCCATGGAAAAAGTTGTGGTCGCAGTCGATCCTTATGACCTGGAAGACAAAGCTTCGATCTTCACCGTGAACTACCGCAACTACGGTTACATGCCGGTCTTCTTCGTCATCACGAATGACGGCGATCAGCCTGTCTCTCTCGTCGGCATGAAGGCCCAGTTGAATACCAAAGATCGTAGCAAGCTGTTCCCCGCGACCATGGACGATCTGCTGCGCCGGCTCTCGCATCCTTCGCGCCGCGACCTGCCGATTCCGCTGCCGATTCCGCTGCCAAAGGCAGAGGTGAAAGGAGGCGTAAGCCGCAAGACATGGGACGAGATCGAGCAGGCTCAGTTTGGCGCGAAAGCCGTCGAACCGCACTCCTCTGCGCGTGGTTTTCTGTTTTTCGATATCGCCGACATCTCGAATCCGCTCGCCGGCGCCAACTTCTACCTGACCGGAGTCCAAGACGCGAAAGGCACTGAGCTGATGTATTTCGAGATCCCGATGGAAAAGTACCTGAGCGCGCCGGAAGTGAAGCGACCATGACGATCCTACGATGGAGCGATGGGCGTCTCGCCCGTCCCGCTTTCGTGCTGAGAACATCCGAGGTCGGCAGCGTCGTGGCCGGGCGGGGACGCCCGGCGCTCCACCAGCAATGCCAGTTATAATCTCTCGATATGGCGACCACTCCAGCCCTTTCCGAGGATCTCCTCGCGAAATACGAACCGGTCATCGGGCTCGAAGTCCACGTACAGCTGCTGACCGCGTCGAAAATCTTTTGCTCATGTTCGACCCGGTTTGGCGATCCGCCGAACACGAATGTGTGCCCGGTGTGTCTGGGACTTCCCG
Organism: Terriglobales bacterium; assembly: GCA_050013295.1. Classification (GTDB taxonomy): domain Bacteria; phylum Acidobacteriota; class Terriglobia; order Terriglobales; family Acidobacteriaceae; genus Acidiflorens. The sequence goes on along the minus strand of JBEKFN010000002.1, from coordinate 10,029 downwards.
GAGCCTTGCCGGTGCTGAACCGCAAGGCCGTGGAATTCGCGGTTCTGGCGGCGATGGCTTTAGAGTGCCGCATCAATGAAGTGTCCATCTTCGCGCGGAAGAACTATTTCTACCCTGACCTGCCGAAGGGCTATCAGATCTCGCAGTATGACAAGCCGTTGGCTGAGTTCGGATTCATCGACATCGATCTGAACGAAAGTAAGACGAACGTCAGCAAGAAAAAAATCGGCATTACCCGCCTGCACCTGGAAGAAGACGCGGGCAAGAGTCTGCACGAGGGCTTCGCCGACGCTGCTTCGAAGACCGCGATCGATCTGAACCGCACCGGCGTGCCCCTCGCCGAGATCGTCAGCGAACCGGACATGCGATCGCCCGAGGAAGCTTACGAGTACCTCACGCGGCTTAAGGAAATCATCCTCTACACCGGCGTCAGCGACTGCAACATGGAGGAAGGTTCGCTGCGCTGCGATGCCAACATCAGCGTGCGGCCTCGCGGACAAAAAGAATTCGGCACCAAAACCGAAGTCAAGAACGTCAACTCGTTCCGCTTCGTCAAGCAGGCGCTGGAGTACGAGATCGAGCGCCATATCGAGGTCCTCGAATCCGGCGGCAAGATCACGCAGGAATCGCGCCTCTACAACGCGCACGAAGGCAAGACTTACGGTATGCGCTCGAAAGAGCAGGCGCACGACTACCGCTATTTTCCCGAGCCCGATTTGCTTCCCCTGGTGGTGGATGAAAAATGGCAAGCAGCAATCCGCGCCGGCCTGCCCGAGCTTCCGGAAGCGCGCCGCCAGCGCATGATGAAGGAGTACGGCATCACGGCAGGCGATGCGCATACCCTGACGCTGACGCGAGCGCTGGCCGACCAGTTTGAGTCCGCTGCCCGCACGGCAAAAAATCCTAAGCGCGTCGCCAACCTGGTGCAGAGCGAATTACTCGGACGCCTGAAAGAAAAGGGCCTCGAACTTGAGCAGTCGCCAATTTCGATGGCTGGGGTTACGGCCTCGGCCGACCTGGTTGAGTCGGGCGCAATCTCGGGCAAAATGCTGAAAGATCTTTACGACTTATGCTTCGAACGCAACCACGACTTCCCTGCCGTTTACGAAGAACAGGGGCGTCCCGAACAGTCGCGCGACACTTCGGCCCTGGAGAAACTAGCCGATGAGTTAATCGCAGCGAATCCCAAGCAGGTGGAGCAATATCGCGCAGGCAAGAAAACCATGATCGCGTTCTTCGTCGGCCAGGTCATGAAGGCCTCGAAGGGCCAAGCCAATCCCCAGTTGGTGAACGAAGTCTTGACCAAGAGGCTGGAAGGCAACTGAAAAGTCGTAGAGCTTCGTATCAGGGCATCGCTTTAGCGATGCCGAAAGCCGTCTGAATCAATGTCCCCTTTGGGGGCTGGGGCATCGAATCGCGCCCCTGCTTCCCGGCTCACAAATTCTTCAGCACTTCTTCCGCGTAGTAATTCTTGACTTTGGCGTCGTCGCGGAGGCTCTCATAGTACGCCGCTTTCAATAGCTGCTCGCGGCGATCGCGCAATTGTTGGCGGATGGCCTGTTGCACCCGCGGATCATTCAAGTCCCGCTGGCCCGCCGGCTCCTTCGAAATCAGTTTCACGATCATGTAAGCGACGGGCTCATGAGTGGTCGGATTGATCATGGGAATCACCGGCGTGTATTGCCCCGGTTTGAGCTTCATCACCGCTTCGCGGGTTGCCGGATCGGCATTCTTGAGCGCGGACTCGGGAGCCATTCCCAAATCGCCGCCGTTGTTGCTGGTCTCCGGGTCTTCGGAATAATTCATGGCCATGGTAGCGAAGTCGTCGCCACTATCGAGGCGGTTGGCGATCATCTGGATTTTCTTGCGCGCCTCGGCATCGTTCTGCGCCTTGCTGTTCTGCAGGTTGTGCACCTGGGGGCTCTGCACTCCAGAGACCATGATTTTGGCCAAGTGGAATTGCGCTTCGATGAGGTTGAATTCGGCCTTGTGCTCGTTGTAATAACTGGAAACGTCCTGGTCGGTGATGTTGATGCGCGAGGTAATTTCCTTGTTCAACACCTTGTCGCGAGTGAGTGAGCGCCGCAGGTCGCGCTTGAAGTCGTCGAGCGTTATTTTCTTGTCCTGCAGGCGCTTGTTGAATTCTTCGGCGGTGTAGGGCGACTTGATTTCGTTCAGCTTGCGGTCCACTTCTTCGTCCGTCGCCAGCAGCCCGAGCTTCTCCGCGCGCTGCATCAAAATTTCCGTCTCGATCAGCTCATTCAGAATGCTCAGCCGCAGGCTCACCGCCTGCTCGCCCGTCGGCTGCTGGTCGGAGCCCGCCGTCTGGTTGGCGTAATACTTGTCGACTTCGCTGCGATAAATCTTCCGCCCATTGACCGAAGCCATGACGTCGCCGCCGCTGCGGTTGCGGTTGCGGTTGCAAGCCGATAGTCCAATCAAAAGTGCAATCAACAGAAACGCGCCGACCGCGACCAGGCTCGCTCGCCGAAAGCAGTTACGATTTTTCAAGTTCTTCCCTCAAGAAATTTGTAATTGGTAATTTGTAATTGGCAATTTGAATTCGCCATCGCCAGGTGTTCAACTACAGACTACAAATCGCAAATTACAAATTTGTTACTTGTGCTCCGGAGGCGCCACCCCGGCATCCTTCAGCGCCTGGTCGAGCGCCAGTCGCACCTCGTCCGCGGGCACGGCTCCATCCAGTTTCTGTCCATTGATAAACATCGTCGGGGTTGCATCCACGCCCACGGTCTCTCCTTCGCGCATCGAGGCGCGCACCGCCTTTTCATCCTGGGCCTTGACGCACGCCTGCAACTTCGGAACGTCGAGATTGTGCCTCTGCCCCTGCGCGCTGGCCAGCCTGTCGAGTTCCGCATTCCAACCGTCGCGGCCTTTTGCTTTGATCGCGTCCTGATTCCCGTGCAGGGTATCGGCATAGTCCCAGTAGGCATCGCCGCTTTGCGCACCCAGGCAATTGGCGTTCACCGCCGCGTGCACGGCCCAGGGATGAATTTCTTCGAGCGGGTAATCCTTGTAGATAAAAAGGACGCGATCGCTGTATTCCTTAAAAAGCCCGGGGAAAAGTGTCGTATGCATCCCGGAACAGAACGGGCATTCGAAATCGTCATAGTTGACGACCGTCACTTTTGCATCTTTGCTGCCCCGCGTCGGACGCCCACTGACGTCAATCTTCTTCATGATCTCAGCGTACGGATCGCTGGTCAGATCGAACTTGCTCATGCGCAGCAGCGTCTTGTGGTCGCGAGAGAGCAGGAACTCGAAGTCCTGCTTTTTAGTGCGACTGGCAAATGAAACCGTCAGCGCGTCATAGTTCGGAAACTCGCTCGACCGTAGCGTCCCCACGATCACTTTTACGTCGGGTGGCAGCGAATACTGTGCCCGTACCCGCCGCTCGACCGCGCGCACGATGTCCGCAGGAGGGGAAGGCGAAGAAGAAGTCGGTGGAGGAGGGGACTGGGCCGAGCAGCCCAAACAGATCATCAAAAGAACCACAAACGCGCGCCGCAGAATCATTAGCCGAAACCACCTGAACAGGAGCAAGCCGCTTGATTATCTCATGGCAGCAAGACTCACTGCGCGATGACGCGCGGGTTCGCGCCGGTAGAGACGGGTCTTGCCCGTCACCCGCCCGCGTCTTCGATCTGCGCCGACAGAGACGCGGCAAGCCGCGTCTCTACGGGAGCTGTCCGCGCAACAACTCTTCTTTGGTCAACAGTTGATTCATCGACCCGGAGCGGAATCCCTCCAGGTCGAGAGTGACGAACTTGAATCCAAGTCCTTTGAACACGGCGGTGAACTCGCGCGCCATCTCAGCGGTCAAAGCGCGGGGAAATTCTTCGCGCGCAATCTCAATGCGCACGATTTCCCCGTGATGGCGCACGCGGAACTGCCGGAACCCCATGGCCCGCAGTGCGTCTTCGCCCCGTTCGATAACACTGAGCGCTTCGGGCGTAACCGCGCGTCCATATTCCATGCGCGACGAAAGACACGCGGAGGCCGGCTTGTCCCACACCCGCAACTCCGCCTGCCGTGCCAGTTCCCGTATTTCAGCCTTGTTCAGACCGGCTTCGAGCAGCGGGGCGAGAACGCCATGCTGCCGCGCGGCCTGCTGCCCGGGCCGAAAATCGCCCGCGTCGTCGGCGTTGACTCCGTAGGCGATGGCGTCGAATCCGCGGCCCTCGCAGTAGCGCCCAAGGACAGTGAACAATTCGTCCTTGCAGTGAAAACAACGCATGGCATCGTTGCAGATGTACGCCGGATTTTCCAGTTCCTGCGTTTCCACAACCTCGACCGGGATTTCATGCTCGCGAGCAAAGGCGAGCGCGTCTTCGAGATGAGTTCGCGCCAGGCTGGCGGAATCGGCAATCACGGCGAGCATCTGGCCGCCGAGGACCTCATGCGCGGTCCAGGCCAGGAAAGCGGAGTCGACACCGCCCGAGTAGGCGACGAGCAGGCGTCCGCAGTCGGCGAGGATCTGGCGCAACCGTGCAGCCTTCTCATCGAGCATGGCCCCAGCGCTCACCATCTCCATCTTCACTCAGTTCCTCCACCTGCCCCTCGTTTATTCTTCACTCGCCTGCGGGGCCACCAGTGATGTGCGTCGACAGCAATCGACCCCAGCATCCCTCCCACCACTACGATGATGAGGAGAATCCATGCAATATACGTGACGTAGCGCATATGATCTCCTCGCCTATATTATCCACCATTGCTGGTGGAGCGACTGCCGTCCCGTCCCGATTGGCGAACGAGACGCACGTCGCTTCACCGAATGAATCGTCACGCGGTCGCGGTGTTAGTACAGCCGCTCTTGCCGTTTGAGGTTGCCGAACGCTCCAATATTCGCCAGCGTAAACGTGAAACGATATTGATTTTCGTTGCGCACCGCTCCCAGCGCAAAGCGCCGGAATTCCAGGCTCAGGCCGCAACAGTCCCAGGTGTAACTCGTCTGCGCCGTCGCATACTGCAGAGATCCATTGTCCGCGTCAAAACCGAAGCTGCTGGCGGCGCTCAAGCCGAGCTTGTTGAGTTGCCCGTAGCCAAACAACAGCCGAAACTGGTTGAACTCGCTCGTCGGCGTCGTGCCCGCCCCAGTGTCGATCACGCGCAAAAAGGCGTCGCCTCCCCCCATAATAAACGCGCCGAAACGGTAGTTCACCAGCACCATGCTGGAATTGATGCGGCCGTCCTTGAGGTCGTAGTCCAAATCCCACTCGGTGTTGGTGCGCGGGCTGGTTTCGATGCGCAGGCGCGAAATGAGCGGAGCAAAGTGCCGCTCTGAATCCAGAAATGCGATGCCCGTGAAGTCCGCGGTCGTCGTAAATACGTTCCGCTGCCCGGCCACCAGCGCGTTCCCAAACGTGGGATCGAAAAAAAACTTCTGCCCAACCTCCCAACTCAAAATCTCGCGCGGTCCCGAGGCACAAGCCTGCGCGTCAGGGTTGGGAGGCGCTTCCCACGGCACCGCGCCGACTTGCGGGGCGCCGCCGATGGTGAGCGTGCTCATGCCCTGCGCGGAGCAATCTTTGGCGTTCGGATCGAGGCGCTTGGCGTAAAGACGATTCACCAGCGAGTACTCGACTTCATTCGTATTGGTCAGCACATCGGTCGCGTCGAAACGCAAAATGTCGGCAAAGTTATTCACGCCGGTGACGTAGTCGTACTTCATGCGCGGCTCAATCACGTGCTTCCATCTGCGTCCCATCCACGGATGATCGAATACCCGCGACAATGCCGGCGGCCGCACCTCGACCGAAGCCTCCAGCGCCTTGCGATTCAGAATGTCGTCGGCAGCTCGTCCCGTCGCCTCCGCCAATGCGGCGTCATATTGCTGCGTGTAGAACGTATCCCGCAGCGTAAGTGCGGGACGAAACGACCATCCCTGCCATTGCACCGGCATCGTCAGCGAGGGCGCCAGATCGAACCTGCCCACCAGAGGAGCGGTGCGGAACCCAATCTCGCGCCGCTGCAAACCCTCGGCCGCGCTCTCGAACGACCAGTACAGCGGCGTATTTCCCAGCCGCCGCTCCTCGCCAGAGATGAAGAAACTTGGCGTATGCAGAATCCGGACCAGTTCCGTCTGCGTAATCGTGCTGCAGGTCGCGTTCAATTGCGTATTCGGATTGCAGACTTCGAAGTTCTGATAGCGCTCCGCCAATGCATTGAAGTGAAATCCGTTGGTCGTATTGGAAAGGAAAATCTGCGACCGCACTTCCGAATCGATCGCCTGCGTGTACACATCGGTGAAGGCAATGCGGAAGACGAACGAACTCAAATAATCGACATTCGCGACGCCGCGGAAGTCCCCAAAAGAGCGCTCGGCAAGAAAATGCGCGTCTTCTCCGCCTTGGTCTTGCCGATTCGGTGGACTGCCTATACCGCGATCCACTATCCCTACATAGTTGAAAAACACGAAAGAGCTGTCGCTCGGACGAGCGCGGAGTTCTGCACGTTGAAACCAACCGCGTTTGGAATAGTATTCGGCGCCCAACGTGGCGTCGGTGCTGCGATTGAAGACCCAGAATGCCGATTCGCCGGCGATCATTCCCTTGGTCGACGAGTTGCCGAAACTCGGGAGCAACAGCCCGGTGTGGCGCTGCTCTTTCTGAACCGGAAGCGCCACAAACGGAAAATAGAACACCGGCATGCCCATCAGCCGGAAATCGCTGTTGTAGATTTTGGCGGTGCCGTCCACATCTACCACAATGCGCCCCCCGCTGAATAGCCACTTCGGACGCGGCAACTCACAGGTTGTGACCGTTCCGTAGCGCACCAGATAATGATTGGGCCCGTGCTTTTCCACAATTTTTCCGGCAAAAGCAAATGGATTGGACGTGGTTAGCACGTAGCGGGAATACCGCATCTTAAATCCCACCGTTCCGATCGCGCTATAGAACGTTCCGATTTGCGTGCGGATGTTGTAAGTGCCGTGACTGGCCACGATGTGCTCGTCGTAAGGGCCGCCGTCCAGCACGACGTGGCCCTCCAGTTCGCTATCTCCCGTGTCCGCGTTGTAGGTGATTTGATCCGCGTGCAGGATGTATGCGCGATAGTCAATTTCCGCCGCGCCCCGCAGGTGGTAACCCGACCCATCTTTCTCCTGTTGCACTGCCCGCATCGTAACCGGTTCTTCCGTCTGGCCGGAAGGGGCTGTCGGTAGATCCGGGGCCGTCGCAGCGGCGCTCTCCGGGGCAGAGACCGTGGTGGCGGCAGGGGGCAGCGTCTGGCTGGTTACTATCCCGGGAGCGAGAAGCAGATGACAGACCCATGCGGCCGTGATAAAGATTCGAGAGCGGGTGATCATTAATGGATGACCATTAGCGGGTGATCTGCCAGCGCGCGTGCGCTCCGCCAGCCGGTCTGCCAACGGGAACCAACTGACCTTAGCACGCGAGCGGCGGACGAAGCAAAGCTCCACATTTTATGATCTCCGGTTTATGGTCTCCGGCATTTGTGCCTGGCCTGGCTCTGGCCCTGGCATTCTTCGACGACTTGATTTACAACCACCGCGTTGATAAGACCGGACTGATGACGACTGGATTAACCACGACCGGATCGACGAACCGTCCGATCGGCGGGGATTGCGCCGCGCAAGGGCACCTTTGCGCAACCGATGCCGCCGAGCCGGCGCTTAGCACCGCCACCGCTACAGAAACTGCGGCCTTGGAACCGAGCGTTTATCCGAACACTGATCCAGGCGTCGCTCCGGACGTCGCTCCGAACGTTGATCCGAACGCTGATCCGGACGTCGCTCCGAACGCTGATCCGAACGTCGCTCCGAGCGCTGATTCCTGGCGCGTCGAGGTTGCCCATCGCCTCGAACGCTATCGCACGCGGCGCAAGCCTCGGACTCCGCGCTATCCCTCGCTGCTCCTGCCCTTTGATGCGCCCGAGAGCTGGACCCGCCCTGCGCCGCCAACTGGGTCTGCGGGAACTGAATTGCCGGGAACCGGGTCGGCGGGAACTGCATCGGCGGGAACTGAATTCGCGGCGGTTGCGACTGCGCCCGCGCGAGCCGGACAAGGCTTCACCTGCCAAACAAAAGAAGAACCCGCGGCCGCCGGAGCTCCCGCCTTCGCCGAACCTCGCCCAGCCTCGCAGCCAGCCCAGTCGCCATCCCCGGAGCCCGCCGCCAAGGTAATCGAGTTCGCACGTTCCGCTGCAATTCCGGTCTTTCACACGAGCGACCTGGCCGATCCGGTCTTTGATCGCGATCGTCCGCGCATCGTGGAAGCCCCGGAAATTCTCCCGCCGCCGCCCGCATTGGGTGGAATGCTGATCGAACCCGCCCAAGAGCCGGCCGACAGGCGAGCCGATTTCCCCTCCGCATCCCCATCAGCATCGCCCTCCGCATCGATAGCGCGGCGCGCCCTGGCTGCCCTCGTGGATGGCGTTGTCCTGGCAACGGCGCTGGCGGCCTTTGCCGCAATTTTTCTTCGTCTGAACCCCAGCCTGAACCCCGTTCGCGAACCGTTCCCGATACTTGCCGGTGCGCTCGCCGTGGTCGCAGTCCTGCTCTGGAAGGCTTACGAATTTTTGTTTGTGGTGTACACCGGGTCGACTCCCGGACTTCGCGCCGCCCGGCTGCGCCTCGTAGAGTTTGACGGCTCGCCGCCCAATCGCCGCTTGCGCCGCTGGCGCGTGCTGGCGTCATTGCTCTCCGCGTTTTCCGCTGGACTCGGCTATCTCTGGTGTGTTCTTGACCAGGACGGATTGTGCTGGCACGACCGCATCACCCGCACCCACATCCAATCCGCAGCGCCAGCAAAGTAGAACGGACTGAGCGTTGCTGTGCCCCGCTCGTGTGGGGACGGGCGCCCTCGTGAGCCTGCCCTGAGCGAAGCCGAAGGGTCCAAGACGAGCGCACCGGGGCCCCCGTCAAGCCCGGTGTTGGCTTGACGGGGTGGAGCAGCTCGGCAGCCGCCTGCGGTCACACCAACTCGGATTCGCTGTAGCCGCCGACTTCTCAGACCAGATTCTCCAGCGCCGGCCGCAGCTCGCGAAAACGGAACGCATACCCGCTCGCCCCAAGCTTTCCAGGCTCAACCCGCTGGCTGGCGAGCAGCAATTCCTCCGCCGCCATCTTGCCGAAGGCCAATCGCAGCGCAAACTCCGGCACCGGAAAGAATGCAGGCCGCCCCAAAACTGACGCCAGCACCTTTGTAAACTCCGCATTGCGCACCGGATTCGGCGCCACCAGATTTACCGGCCCAGAAAGCGACTCCGCGCCGATCGCGTGATGAATTCCCCCCACGATGTCGTCCACATGAATCCAGCTCCACCACTGCTGCCCCGATCCAATCCGGCCGCCCAGCCCCAGTTTGAACGGCTTCAGCATATTCGCGAGCGCTCCGCCCTTTGCGCTCAGCACCAGCCCAATCCGAATGTTCACCGTGCGGATGCCTGCCTCCGCTGCAATCCGGCTGGCGTCCTCCCACTCGCGGCAAACCTCGGACAGAAATCCCTGCCCCGCCGGACTCTCTTCTCGTAGAAGTTCCTCGCCCCGATTCCCATAGAACCCGACCGCCGATGCACACACCAACACGCGCGGCTTCGCCTCGCTCTGCGCCAATGCCGCCGCTAGGTTCCGGGTTCCCTGCACGCGACTCTCGCGGATCGCCCTCTTCTTTTCCTCGGTCCAGCGTCCCACCACGGTTTCCCCGGCCAAATGAACCACAGCATCGAACCCCGACACGGCCGCCGGCGACACCGGAGCCAAAGGATCCCAAGAAACCTGCGCTGCACCCTGCGCCCGTCCTCGCACCAAGCGCACAATCTGCGTACTCTGGGGCTCGAACGAAGCCAGAAGCGCCGCGCCGATTGGCCCCGAAGCGCCGGTGATCAGAATGCGATTCAAACTCCGCCCCTCTCAAAAAAGTGGTGTGGCGCGGGCGCCCCCGCCCGCGCGCTTTTCGCCGGACATACGCCCGGGTGGCTCAAATAGGATGGCAAATATCCCCGCAAATCAAGTGGTCTAATATGATTGGAAATGCTATCAGGGTTTGA
>JBEKFN010000001.1:0-39007 GCA_050013295.1 Terriglobales bacterium | reverse complement strand
TTCAACACCAGGTAACGTACCACCGAGTCCGCAATCTTCCGGGAGTTGGCGATCGCGGCTTGGCCCTGACCCGAAGAGAAGCCCTGCACTTCGATGACGTAACCGTGCTGATTCTTCACCTGAGTGGCTATCTCGTCGAGAGCTTCCTTGGCCTGCTTGCTCAGCACGGTCTGGCCGGGGCGGAAACGAATCTCGGTCGGCGCCGCGAACTTGTACTGATCGATATTCCCGACCACTGTCTCGACCGTGGACAGGCGGGTGTCTACGGCGGCCGCCGTCTGATGGGCCATCTGAGCCTTGTCGGCGGCCTCTAGCGCATGCTCATCGGCCATCTTGGTCTTGGCGGAAGCCAGCTGAATGCCTTGCTGGGCACGGGCATCCACGTCCCTGATCATTTTATTGTTAGACGCGGTCAGTTCATCGAGTTCGTTGACCCGGTCCTGGATGCTCTGCACCTGCCGCCGTACATACGGCTTGCTGGCAAATGGGTGCAAGACGAGCCAACCCAAGCCAGGCTCATCGCCCTCCCAGAAGTCCTGGTCGCTCCTAGGTTGCAACTGTTCTTTGCCGGTGGCCGTCACGGGCTGTGAAGCGGGAGTAGTTTGATCAGCAGATGGTGCCGGCTGCGCGCTTGAACTTGGATTAGTTTGCTGCGTGAACGCGGGAAGCGCAACTACTGTGGACAAGAGAAGCGCTATGAACATGGGATTCTTCATATCATCTTCCTTCCGAGTGGAGAGCCTGAAGGCTCCACTCCAATCTGATGGCCAGTGCTGGCGGCACATTGCTAAGAAGCCAGAAACATCAAACCCGGGAAACGAGGTCATCTTCCTCGTTACGCTCGTTACGGATACGAGGCCCAACTGCCGGAGACTTAAGTCTGTATTGTGACAATGACATTGTAGCGCCGAAACGGGGGGTACCGTTCAGGAAATTCGGTTGCGGCACTCGAATGGATCCAATTATTCTCTCTACATAGGTTCTCTGCCAAGGCGAGCGCGGTGAGAACACCGCGGCAACCTGCGCGATTCTGACCACGACGCCAATGCTCTGACATCAGCTGTCCATGGCCGCATGCCAGTCATCCTGCCGCGAGAAGCATTTGCCCACCGCAAGCCGGAAGATGTATAGTTTCTGCAATCAAATATCACAAATTTCCTGCGCTTGGTAACAAAACTTCGTCTGACGGAAAATTCGTTCTGCGAACTTGGGCCTGAAATGCCGGTTATTTCAGCCGAAAGAGGAGTCTTCTTTTGACACTTCTGTTCTTTGGGCTCTTTGCGTTCTCGTTGGCTCTGTCGTTTGTGGCGACGCGCCAAGTGCGAGACATGGCCACGCGCCGAGGATGGGTTTCCCTCCCGCAGCACGGTCGCCATATCCATGAATCTCCTCTTCCCCGGCTGGGTGGCGTAGCGATTTTCCTGGCTTTCTCAGTCAGCTTGATCGCGTGGCTGGGTCTTTCCCTCGCATTTCCCCGCCTGCTCGATGGACTCGCTCCCACCACGCTTCTCCGTATTTATGTTCCGGCCTGCCTAATTTTTTGTCTTGGCATCTACGATGATCTCCGCGGCGCGGGTCCGTATTTGAAGTTCGCCGTGCAGGCGATCGCCGGTGTGATGCTCTTCGCCAGCGGAATGCGGATTCTCAATCTGCCAGTGATCTTCGGATTCCACTCGTTGCCCTGGTTCGTCGGGTTGCCGCTCACGGTGTTGTGGGTGGTGGCGGTTACCAATGCCTTTAATCTCATTGACGGTCTGGATGGTTTGGCCGCCGGATCCGCCTTGTTTTCGACGATGGTGTTTTTTGTCGTCGCGCTGGTTAATCATTCGTGGCTGTTCTCCCTGATGAGCGTGACACTGGCCGGCGCCATCCTGGGATTCCTGCGCTTCAACTTCAATCCGGCCACGATTTTTCTGGGTGACTCGGGCAGCCTGTTCATCGGTTTCATGCTCAGCGCGCTGGCTCTGGCCGGAGCGCAGAAAGCGCCGACGTTCGTGGCGGTGGCCATCCCGGTGGTTTCGTTTGGATTGCCGATTCTGGAAACGTTGCTATCCATCCTGCGACGGCTGATCAGCGGGCGCCCGATTTTCACCGCCGATCGCGAACACATCCATCACAAGTTGCTGCAGATGGGTTTTTCGCATCGCCAGGTGGTGATCGTTCTCTACGCCGTCTCCGCAATATTTGCCCTGCTCAGCCTATTCCTGATTTGGCCGACGGGCAGCACCCTGGGGCTCGTGCTGGCGGTCGTGGGGACCGGCGTCTGGCTGGGCGTCCAGCATCTGAATTACCTGGAATTTTTCGAACTGCGGCGAGTGGCGCAGCGCGCCATTGATCAGCGGCAGATCGTGATCAACAATCTTTCGGTGCGCCGCGCGGTCGAGGAACTCAAAGTGGCCGGCGATTTCAATCAGGTGCGCAGCGTCCTGGTCGCCGCCTTCGAGAACAACGATTTGGATGGGTTTGAGTTGCACCTTAAGTCGCTTCCCGGCGATCAAGCGATGCCAAGCGAAACCAACCGCCACCTTCACTGGAGCAAGCTTCCTCACATGGCGGCAATTTCCAACGAGCCTTCGTGGAAGCTGACGCTGGACTTGGTGACAACTTCGAACCGGCGTCGCGGCTCACTCGTTGTCTATCGCATCTACAGCCCGCGTGAACTTCAACTGGATGTCAACCTCCTGACTTCCGAGTTTCATTTTACCCTCGCCGACGCGCTCGATCGAGTGCTGACCATGCCCGAGGTTCTGATGCCGGCAGCGCAAAACGACACACCGTTTCTTGCCGCGAACCTCTAACAAGCCGAGCCAGACGTTCATTGGTTAAATCGAGCGGATGGCCCGGGCCCCAGGTGGATAGGCCTTTTTTCGGCGGGCCAAACGCGGCAGTCCGATATAATCCACAGCTTCAGATGACACTCACTTCAGACACGAAGCCAGGCCCTTACGACATCCAATCCTTACGCTCAACTGGCGCAGCATCGCCAATTTACACCCGTGGGGGATTGGTGGCCTGTTCAGTAGGTGAGTCTAGAATGACTGACATGAAGAAGCGTTTTTCGATGGTAAGTGCGGTGTTGATCGTGCTCGGGTTTGGCCTGGTTGGGGTGGTGTGGGCTCAGGAGTATGAGGGGCTGATGTCGGCATTGCGGTTTGTGGTCGTGCGCGACTACAACGGCAAGCCGGTGAGGGATGCGGCGGTGGTACTGCATCCGGTGGATCGGAAGGGAAAGCAGTCGCGCGGCGGGATGGAGTTGAAGACGGACAACGATGGGCGGACGAATATTGACGGGATTCCGTATGGTCCGCTGCGGGTGCAGGTGCTGGCGCCGGGTTTCCAGACTTTTGGGGAAGACTACGAGATCAACAAGCCGGAGTTGCAGATCACGGTGAAGCTAAAGCGTCCGGGAGCGCAATACTCGCCGGGCGCGAACAACGGAGATACGAAGAAAGCTGACGACAAGAAACCGGCGGAGCAGAAACCGCAGTAATCAGAGGCGCTTTGACAGATGTTCGAGTGAGATTGCATATGAAAAGAAATTTTTCGAGGGTGATAGTGGCGGCGATCATACTTGGGTTCGGCATGGTTGGGTTGGCGTGGACTCAGGAGGATGAGGGGCCGACGTCACGTTTGCGGTTTGTGGTGGTGCGCGACTCCGACGGTAAGCCGGTGAGGGATGCGGCGGTGGTACTGCATCCGGTAAAACGCAAGGGGAAGCAGGCGCAGGGAGAGATGGATCTGAAGACGGACGCAGAGGGGCGGACGAGCGTTGACGGGATTCCGTATGGTCCGCTGCGGGTGCAAGTGCTGGCGCCGCATTTCCAGAGTTTTGGGGAGGACTACGAGATCAACAAGGCGGAGATGGAGATCACAGTGAAGCTGAAGCGTCCGGGCGGGCAGTACTCGGTGTACGAGAATCACGGGGCCGACAAGAAACCGCAGTAAGGAGCGGGGGTGGAATAAGGAATTGTATTTGTGGGAGGTGACAGGGGGAGCCGGGTATCCTACAATCGGCTGCCATGGGATTGCAGGAACTTACCGTCGAGCGCTATGAAGGAGTGGCGGACGATCAGCGGATTTTGTTGCTGCGTGGTCCGATTACGATCGAAACCGCGCCGCGATTCGAGCAAGCGGTGCAGCAGGAGCGCGCGGAGACGATGATTCTGGATTTGACGGCGGTCCCTTACATTGATTCGGTGGGATTGGGGTCGCTGGTGAGGGTGTACGTATCGCATCAGAAAACGGGACGATGCCTGGTGCTGACAGGTATGAAGCCGCGGGTGCGCAAGATTATGGAAATGACCAAGGTGAACGAGTTTTTCGTGACCTTTGGCACGACGTGGGAGGCGGTGGAAGCGCTGGCTAACACCGGGACGGCTTGAAGGGAAGTCGGTTAACCGCGGGAGTTCACCGGGCGTAGGGCTGGTTTCATAAATTCCTTTCAACTTGGAAGGCACGTCCCTCAGGGGCTAAAGCCCGCATTCCTCCAGGCCCTGAACGGCATGGCTGAAGCCGTGCCCTACCAAAACCGATTTAAGAAACCAGATCTAGTCAGCCGGCCAAGGACTCAATTGCATGTACTGCGTCCAGCGGGAGCGTGAGGTCGCGGCTGGCCAGATCCTGCTGCATGTGCTCTCGGTCGGAGGTGCCGGTCAGAGGCAGGATTCCGACGGTGCGGGCGAAGCTGAACACGATCTGGGCCGGCGTGGCGTTAGCGTTCGCGGCCAGACTGGCGATGCTTAGACTGGCGGTCGTTAGACTAGCGATCAGAGGATGGTGCAGCACCTCCCGATTTGCGGTGAGAAGCGAGAATCCCTGATAGATGATTTTGCGCTCCCGGCAAAACAATCGCACGGCGCGGTCCCAGCCGAGGCGGGCATAGCAACGGTTTTGCACGAATGCAGGAAGTTCGGCGCGGGCGGTTGCCATCTGCTGCAGGTGACGCAGGGAAACGTTGCTTACGCCGAGGAAACGGGCGCGGCCGGCATCGCGCTCTTTCTGCATCGCCTCCCAGACCTCGTTGTCAGCATCGGTCCAGTCGTAGTTGGAGGAGGGACCGTGCAGCACGTAACTGTCAACGTAGCCGGTCGCGAGATGGTCGAGCGAACTGGCCATTGACTGAGCGACCTGAACGGAAAGCGAGGCTGCGGGGTCGTAGGGCAGGCGGTGGTCCTGACCGGGCCGATAGGTAAATTTCGTTTGCAGAAAAAGATCGGCGCGCGTGACCAAGCCGGCGCGATAAGCGGTGGCCAATCCTTGGCCCACTCCTTCTTCGAAGTAATGCCGCCGCTGGTTCGCCGTGTCGATGCCGCGAAAGCCCATGCGCAGTGCGAGTTCGGTGAGGGCTGGGGTGCGATCTTCCTTCCAGGCGGTGCCGTAGAGAAAATCGGGGACTGGTGAATGTGAGTGGGACATCGAATTATTCACGTAATCACCGGAATGTTGCTGAGTCCTTTGGTGCCGAACAGGCGGCGATAGCGTTCGATTTCGGTCGGCGTGCCGAGCGCCTTGGCGTAGTTATCTGAGAGCTTGACTGCGGGCTTGCCTTCAACAGTGGATACCTTGCAGATCAGGCTGATTGGGTCAAAGTCGCTGCCGGCGGCGGGATCACAGCCGCGGAAGTCGTTGGTCAGAAAAGTTCCCCAACCCGCGCTGAAACGAATGCGCCGGCCCGGGGTCCACTTTTTGGGATCGAGGAAATCGGCGGCACTGCGAAAGTCGTTTATCGTGGTGCGAATCGTGGCGCCGCCCGCCAGCGCCCCGCCAAAATAGGCGTGCAGGCCGAGGATGTCATCGACGTCGAGTGCGTCGGACGCGATGATGAGCTTTTCATGCGGATCCCGACCACGCTCGTTGAGCCATTGGACATATTCATCGCCGGCGATGTAGGGATTCTTGCTGTCGATGCGTTGGCCCGTCCAATCGGCCGTCCAGTCGGGGGCATGGTCGAGAAATTGCGAGGTTCCAAAAGTATCCGGCAGCATAATGCGGAGAGCGCCTTCATAGGTGCTCTGCCACAACTCGAGGACGCGGTATTGAGAAGCTTTCAGGCTGTCGTCGTCGGGTGCGAGTGCGGCGAGGACCATGGGGATCTCGTGCGCGTTGGTTCCGATGGCTTCAAGATCGTGCTTGTGGGCGAGGAAGGCGTTCGAGGTTCCAGTAAAGGCGCTGCCGAGATTTGCTGCCATGGCGATGACCACGTATTCCTGCCAGAGGAAGCTGTGGCGGCGGCGGGTTCCGAAGTCGGCCACGGCGAGACCGGGGACGCCGCGCAGCCGCTCGATCTTGCCCCAGAGCTTTGTTTTCGCCCGGGCATACAGGATGTCGAGACCGAACTCGCGCAGCTTTTTCAAACCGGCTCGGGTCTTGAGCTCGTCGAGTATGGAAAGCGCATAGAGTTCCCACATCGTTGTCTCGGTCCAAAGGCCGTCGAAAGTGAGATGGAACTGTCCGTCGTTGACCGATAGTTCATAGTCCGACAACTGGAAATCGCGTTCCAGCCATTCCAGAAAAGCGGGTTCGAAGATTCCGCGGCGGCCATAGAAGGTGTTGCCGGCGAGCCAGACCAGTTCCGACCTGCGAAACCGGAGGCCGCGAACGTGCTCCATCTGGTGGATAAGCTCCTCGCGCGGGAACATGTCGGCGAGGCGGAAGGAAGTAGAGCGGTTGAACAGCGAAAACGACACTCGGGTTCTCGGGTAATGCTTCCAGATGAACTGGAGCATCAGCAGCTTGTAGAAATCGGTATCGAGCAAGGATCGGGTCACCGGGTCCAGTTCCCAGTTGTGGTTGTGCGCCCGCTCGGCGAAGTTGACGATCATCGCGTCTTTCTCGCGTACTACCTCGTGTACCATCCTCTGTGACCGTCATGAGAAAATCAACCGCAGTGACCTTAGAATGTCTTTTTTGCGGGCTGGGCTGACTTGGGGAAGGCAAACACGGTACTATCAAATTTCTGCATGAGACCGCCTCGGCCTTTCATAGCTGCACCCCGGAGTCTTTCGTCCGTATTCCGGAGTTGCTCATCCTTGTTCCGGAACTGCTCACCGCTGCTTGTTGTAACGGGGCAGGCCCACGGGTGGGTAGAGTTCTCTGGCCGTGCTCTACGCGCGCTGGCGGTCGGGGTTCTGCCCGGAATGTTCCTTCTGCGAACGACCCGCGGGGAGATTTACAACATTCTCTGGGCGCTGGTGTTTGGCTTCGCCACGCTGAATATTTTGAGCCTGGGGGCGCGCCGTTTCGAACATGACCGGGGTCTGAGCTTTGGCGAGATTCTGGCGATTCTGGTGGTGGTGGTGTCGATCGTTCTGCTGGGTTGGGAAATGCTGTATCTGTTCAATATTCTGCCGATTCGCCTTACGCCACGCTGACGCGGATTGCGGCCAATTGCGGTATGATCGCGTGTGGTGAAACGCGAATCCAATTCCCGTGAGTCTAGTTTTGACGTGACTTGTCCTTGCTGCGGCGCGGTGATGAAAATCGACGCGGCCACGCGCAGCATCATAGCGCATACTGCGCCAGTCAAGCCGAAAACCTTCAACGATATGGAAGAAGCGGCTCGCGCCATGAAGGAACAGGACAGCCGGCGCGACTCGATTTTTCGCCAATCGATGGAAGCGCAAAAGCATGCCTCGGAGCTGCTGGAGAAAAAATTCCAGGAGGCGGTGAAGAAGGCCAAGGAGACGCCAGACACGGGAAAACCAATTCGGGATTTCGATTTGGACTGAGAACCGTTTAACGCAGAGATCGCAGAGCAATCGCAGAGTACGCTGAGAAAAAGCAATTCTTGTTGCCCTTTTCCTCCTTTCGTTGCGGGATTTGAATGACTGGACCTCTTCTTTTGGGGCATCGTGGGGCTCGGGCTTTCCGCCAAATTCCTGAAAACACTTTGGCATCGTTCGAGCTCTGTTTGCGCCACGGCTGCGACGGGTTCGAATTCGACGTGCGGCTTTCCGCCGATGGGAAGGCTGTGATCTGCCATGACCCGACCATCGGAGGGCTGAAGATCGAGGACACGGCCTCGACGGGCCTGCCGTTGACAACACTGGAGGATGTTCTGCGGCAATTTGCGCAGCGGGCGTTTCTCGATATCGAGCTAAAGGTTGCGGGGCTGGGGCTGAAGACGCTCGCTGAATTGCGCAAGCATCCGCCGCAAAAGGGATTCGTGGTTTCGTCGTTTCTTCCCGATGTGCTTGTGGCAATCCACTCTCTCGATCCGGGGATTCCGCTGGGACTTCTTTGTGAGACGCGGGGTCAGCTTCGAGGTTGGCGCGAAATGGCGGCGGAGTGGGTGATTCCGCAATTCAAATTGGCGGATGGAAAATTGGTCGAACTGGTTCATGCGGCGGGGAAGAGAATCATGGTCTGGACGGTGAATCGCGCCGAGCGCATGGGCGAGCTCGCAGCGTGGGGCGTGGATGCGTTTATCTCGGATGAGACGGAATTGATGGTTCGCTCGCTGCGATAAGAGTGAGAACTTTTCCGAATTGCGCCGGCTTAGAAACTGCCGAGCTGCGCTCGGCTTGGACGGGGCAAAGCCCCGTCCCCACACGTGCTTCGCCATTGCTCGCGGAATTCACCTCATTTACATTGAACAGGATGTCCACCACAGGCGAACGATTCGAGCGAGCGGTTCAGATCATGGCACGGTTGCGGGCTCCGGGTGGATGCCCGTGGGACCGCGAACAGACTTTCGACACCATCAAGCCCTACACGCTGGAAGAAACTTACGAAGTCCTCGAAGCGATCGACAATCGCGATTGGCCGGAACTCACCGGCGAGTTGGGCGACCTGCTGCTGCAGGTGCTGTTTTATTCGCAGATGGCAAGCGAGGAGGGCCACTTTTCGGTAGATGATGTGCTGGACCGGCTTTCCAACAAACTGGTAGATCGGCATCCGCACGTGTTTGGTGATGTGAAGGCGGACACTTCCGCGGAAGTGCTGCGCAACTGGGAGGCGCTGAAAGCGGAAGAAAAAAAGAAACGTCTGGCGGCGGGCGGAGGCAAGAATCCGAAGCAGGCTGACGACGAGCAGGCTGACGTCGCGCAAGGCCTCGCTGATCAATCAGTGCTCGCGGGCGTGTCATCGAAAATGCCCGCGCTCATGGAGGCGTATAAGCTCAGCTCGCGCGCGGCGCACGTGGGATTTGACTGGCCGGAGATTGAAGGGCTTTTTGCCAAGCTCGCAGAAGAGACAGCGGAGTTGCGGGAGGAACTGAAGGCCGTGCCGATGCTTCCTCTCAAAGGTCGATCGCTTGGGACGGGAATTGCCGGGTCGGGGAAGCCGCGGGTTCCGCCAGAGCTGCGTGAGCGCCTGGAAGATGAAGTTGGAGATCTGTTCTTCGTGCTGGTGAACATTGCGCGCTTTCTGACGCTCGATCCGGAGTCGGCGTTGAGGAAGACGAATCGCAAGTTCAAGCGCCGGTTTCAATGGATGGAGGAGCGCCTGCGCGCCAGCGGGCGTGCGCCGCAGCAGGCGTCGATGGACGAACTGGAAACACTATGGCAAGAGGCGAAGCAGCAGGAAAAACCGGCGTGACCGGAGCGACCAAGATATCGATAGCGAAGACCGGCGAAGTGATCATCCGCAAGTGCGAAGCGCTTGCCGAGATGCAGGCCTGCTTTGCGCTGCAGAAAGAAGTATGGAAGTTCTCGGATGCGGACCTGGTTCCGGTGCGGATGTTCGTTGTGGCGGCGAAGATCGGCGGGCAGGTGTTTGGGGCCTTCGTTCATAAAAACGACCAAAGAAACGAGGAAAGGGACGACAAAGAGGAACTGATCGGCTTCGCGCTCGCGATTCCGGGAATGCGGAACGGCTACTGCTATCTGCACTCGCACATGCTGGCCGTCCGCCAGCAATATCGCAATGGGGGCCTGGGACGCCGAATGAAGCTCTATCAGCGTGAAGATGCTCTGGCGCGAGGTTTCGAGCTGATGGAGTGGACGTTCGATCCGCTGGAGGTCAAGAACGCGTACTTGAATATCGAGAAGCTGGGCGCGATCGCGCGCCGCTATAACGTGAACCAGTACGGGATTACATCGTCGCCGTTGCAGGGTGGTCTGCCCACCGACCGACTGGTGGCGGAGTGGTGGATGAAGTCAAAGCGGGTCGAAGCGGTGCTGGCGGATGCTCCGCGCGCGAAGTTCGAATGTCGCACGCGCATCGATGTGCCAGCGGAGGTTTACGAATGGAAGGCCGAGGTGACGACGCGTACGCAGGCGCTAGCCGTGCAGGAAAGGAATCGTGAGCGCTTCCAGCGGGCGTTTGCCGAAGGACTGTGTGTGCTCGGCTATGAGCGCGACGGGCGCGGGAGTGGGCGGTTCCTGCTGGGAGAGTGGGACGAAGGCTGGCAGTATTAGGGCGCTCCGGTGCGCATTGCGCGGCGGCCCACGTCTCGAAAAACCGCGAGACATGGGGCACCCTTTACACAGGCGCTTGTAAAACAAAATTATGAAAATCGAATCCGTAACTCTGCGCGAAATTCATATGCCGCTCGTGCATTTTTTTGAAACGAGCTTTGGCCGCGTTTACAGCCGGCGCATCCTGCTGGCGAGCGTCGAGGCCGATGGAGTACGCGGATGGGGCGAGTGCGTTGCCGGAGAAGATCCGTATTACAGCCCGGAATGGACCGAGACCGCGTGGCCCACGATCAAGCACTATCTGGCGCCGCTACTGCTGCAGAGCGAATTGGATGCCGGCCGGGATTGTGCGGCGCGGTTTGCCAGAGTCCGCGGCCACCGCATGGCAAAAGCCGCGCTGGAAAACGCGGTGTGGGACGCGGAGGCGCGGCAGAAACAGCAACCGCTCTGGAAGTTGCTGGGAGGAACGCGGCGCGAGATCGCTTGCGGCGTTTCGATCGGCATTCAGGATACGCCTGAGCAACTTTTGCAGAAAATCGAGACTGAGCTGGCGGCGGGATACCGGCGGATCAAGATCAAGGTGAAGCCGGGATGGGATCTGAATGTGCTGGAGAAGATCCGGGCGCGCTGGGCGGACATTGTTCTCAGCGTGGACGCGAATTCGGCCTACACGCCCGACCAGGTCGAGCACCTGCGCAAGTTCGACGCCTTCAAGCTGCTCATGATCGAGCAGCCGCTGTGGAACGACGAAATCTATCTTCATGCGCGACTGCAGAATGCCATCCAGACGGCGATCTGTCTGGACGAATCGATTCTTAATGCGCGCGACGCCGATTTTGCGCTCGAGACCGGCGCCTGCCGCATCATCAACATTAAGGTGGGGCGCGTGGGCGGGTTCAGCGAGGCGAAGAAGATACACGATGTCACCGTGCGGCACAACGTTCCGGTGTGGTGCGGCGGGATGCTGGAATCGGGTGTGGGGAGGGCGCACAACATCGCTTTGTCGACACTCGACAATTTCCGCTTGCCCGGAGATGTGTCGGCGTCGAAGCGCTATTGGAAAGAGGACATCATCGAGCCCGAAGTGGAAGTCCGTGCCGATGGAGTGATTGCCATCAGTGACGCTCCCGGAACGGGCTACCGGGTGCGCGAAGACCTGGTGCGGAAGTTCACCGTCCGCGAAGAAACGTTTCGCGCCGGGAAAGCTTAGCGTGGAACGGTTGCTGTGACCACAGGCAGTTGCCGAACTGTGCTCGGCTTGGACAGCCGAGGGCGGCTGTCTAACGCGGACGGGCGAGACGCCCGTCCCCACACGAGCGCCTCAGTTGCGGGCGAGTCTGCTGGCAGCAGGATTGTCGGCGGACTCGTTGGATTCTTCCTTCTTCAGCAGTTCCACAGCCTGGGTGAAGGTCAGGTCCGAGGGAACCCGCTTGAAGCCGCTGAAAACCTCCGTCGAGCTGATGTTGAGATTTTTAAACAGCAGGATCTTCCCGGTGAAGCTCAACGTCATGCTTGAAATTTCCCAGAGATTGTCGCCGACCTCCTGCTGCTGAACCATGAAGCGGCCGCCGCGATCGAGGTGACCGAGAATTCCCCACCCGAAGCTGACTGGCTTGAAGAGCGTGCCGTCAATTCTGGCGATGCGGTAACGGACGGCGTCCACCAGCACGTAGCCCCGCATGCCGGGCAGGACCTCCTCGACGCGCGTGGGCGGTATGTAGCGGGGATTGGGCTGGAACTTCAATTTGACCAGAGTGGCGCCGGACCGGCCAATGCCAGTTGAGGCCGGCTCCTCTCCTGCGTATTCGAACAGGAAAGCATCGGGGAGTGCGCGCACGATGCGCATGGTGCGCTCGTCGCTCTCGCGCTCCTGCTCGCGCTTCTTTTTCAGTTCTTCGGGATGGTGGATGAAACGTTCGACGCGCGCCTCTTCCGCCTGGCGCTGTTCGGGAGTCAGAGGTTTGCCGTTGTAGGCAATCACCAAGCCGGCAGTAGCCTCCTTGGTTTCGACATAGAGTCTTGTGGTGGATCCTTGAGGCGTAGTCTTGGTGCCGCGAAACAGGAAGTGAGCGGCGTCGTCCTTGGACGCCCTAATTTCGTTCTGCACTGCTTCGCGCACCAGTTCCAAGGGATCCCGATAGGAAGTGACCGTCGGCTGCCCCGCAAAACTGGCCGCGGTGAGCAGCAGAATCCAGGCGCTCATGCGGGCGATGCTGTGCGCGCTACTCGGAGCCATGGAGTTGCGCGAGATCGAGTTGACGACCGCCATGATTAGAGTGGGCACGTATGCCCCGCTTAGATCTTCTTCCCGCTTACATCATGGTAGCAAACCGAAGATTGCATCGGAGTGGAACCGCACTTCCAGCGGGCTGCTGTAAGTTCCTGATGGAGAATGATTTCCAGCTACGTGGCCGACCGCAATCGGGCGGAATGATTTACAATCGGTTCATTCGCGGCAAATAGAGCGCGAGGAGATGGAGGCCAAAGCATGGATGCTCCGCAGACCGGAGAGGGCGCCCACATCGGAAAATCGGTCGTAATCAAGGGAGAGCTGTCGGGCTCCGAAGACTTGTACGTGGATGGCAACGTCGACGGGAAAATTGAGCTCCGCAACCACAGCCTGACGGTCGGGCCGAACGGAAACGTCAAGGCCGACGTCAGCGCCAAAACGGTGGTGATTCAGGGTAAGTTGGATGGGAGCGTGAATGCCTCCGAGCGCGTGGAGTTGCGAAAGTCGGCGGTTGTAAATGGCGACGTGACTACGCAGCGCATCGCCATCGAAGAGGGCGCCTTCCTGAAAGGGAAAGTTGATGTTCAGAGAGAGGCCGGAAAGGCGGCGCCCGCGTCTTCATAAGCGATGGGGGGCTGATCGCGCGCGACCGTCCGCACTGGCCGCTGGTCACCTGTTCTATGGCATCTGTTTCTGACAACGTAATGAAATTCTTTCGCAGCTCTTCGAACCAGGCTGCGGGTTCCGCAGTCCCGCAGAAGCTGACCCGCCGGTCGAGCGGCATGGGGGAGATTTCCCGGCTGCTGAATTCGCAGGAGGGGCTGTGCGTGCTCGACATGGGCTCGACCTCCGCCAACAACATCCGCTTTCTCACCGGCAAGGGACACAAAGCCTACAGCGAAGATTTGTTGCGGTCGTCACTCGAGCCGGCGCTGCGCATTCAAGACGTCGCGGGAAACTCGGTTCTGGACAGCAAGAAATTTCTGGATGAGAACCTGGTGTACGCGAACGCTCTGTTCGACGTGGTGCTCTGCTGGAATCTTCCGGATTACATGGAAGAGAGCCTGGTGAAGCCGACCATCGACCGTTTATGGTCGTTGATGAAGCCGGGCGGATACCTGCTGGCGTTTTTTCACACGCGCGAAGCCGGACCGGACTCGACCTGCTATCGCTATCACGTGACCGGCACCGACATGCTGGAGATGCAAGAGGTGAAGTTCGCACCGCCCGGCCGTCCCGCGTCCGAAAAGCAATCTCCGCGGCTGCAGCGCGTGTTCAACAACCGGCACATTGAGAACCTCTTCCGGGATTTCGCCTCGATCAAGTTTTTCCTGGCGCGCGATGCCATTCGGGAAGTGCTGGTGGTGCGCTAGATGGAGGTACCCCCCTCCCCCCTCCCCTCTATTGGAATCATAGAGTTATGGGCTAAAACGGCCAAGATCTAGGAGTTTAAAGTAGTTAAGGTCAAAATCTAGATAACACAGGAGTTAGGAGTGGACCTAACTTACGCCTGGCCTTTCGAGTCAGCTCCCGACTTACTAAGTCGAGCTGAATATGAATTTCAAAGAACTTAGTGCTAACTACGGCTGCGACCGCTTGAGCTATATTGTTATTATAACTCCCAATGTCAAGTAGTATTTCAGATCGTGCCACGGCCCTTTCAGAATCTTCCCTTTTGTGACGACTGCAATGTTTACAAGTTGGACATGCAGGTTGGACACGTTTTCATGTGAGCCAGGCGCGCCTTGTGAGCTTGCTGATACGCTTCCATTTCTTCTTTCTGATGCTTCCGCTTTGCCTTCTCCGAAAGCCTCGGCTTAACTTCGTTGCGGTACAGAAAAGAAGTCCATGCGGCGTGCGCACGGGTCTCGCGATCTTTTAGCTCGTTGTAGACGGCGCATTCCGACCCGGCCATAGCGTGACCTGATGATAGTCGAAGTCCCGGGTAGTGGTGCAGTTTGAATTTAGTCAGGACCTGTGGCGGCAAGATGCGATTGCGCCGGTTTATCCCGACAATCCGACACTCTTCTACAGTCCAAAAGACTGTGAACTCCCGCAGCGAGCCGGTTGGCTATTTGTCTTCCGTGGCCTCTCTGACGATCCGCGCGGCGGCTTGGCTACTTTCCTCGGAGTGCTTCAGCTTAACGTGCGTACGAAATACTTTGTGGAGCATTTCATTGGTTTCTGGTTGCGTATTCTGTGTATCGGTCACGGCTTTTTCGACGCAGATGATCTCATGGCACTCAGAGCACTTGCCGAAGCGATGACTGGCGCTATCCATTTCGTACCTTGGTCCAAGCCATCCCACGTCGGTCAATTCTGGTATTGTCATGTCCCCAGTTTCCCACAGCCTGCACCCGATTGCTACCCCGGTGGAATTCAAACTGCACCACTACCCAATCCCGAGTCCATTCCTGTTTTCGCCGTTCTCTTGATAGTATGAAGAGTCAGGCATCGGTTCCGCGCGACGTTTTCCCGCCAACCCCGCCAGGTCCGGAAGGAAGCAACGGTAACGGGCTCTTTCGTGTGCAGTGGTTCGCCGGTGCCTGACTTTTGCTTTGCGAGGTCAGTTGGGTTGGCTGCGGGGAAATATTTTCTCCGCGCAGAGGGATCGCCTCAGGGGCTGAAGCCCAATGAGATTTGAACGCTTTTGCGGCGCGGCTGAAGCCGCACCCTTTCAAAACCGATCAGCCTGAGAAATTGAGACTGGCTGGCGCGGGGCGCGGACAGGAGTGTCCGCGCTACACGATCTCCATCATGACCAAACGTCTATATTACGACAGCTCTGAAGTTCACGAATTCGATTCAGTTGTCGAGGACGTCGCACCCGTCTCGTCTGCGCAATCGCGCCCGGCGGTCATCCTGCGGGAAACGGCGTTTTATCCGACCAGCGGCGGCCAGGTGCATGACACTGGATGGCTCACGCTGGGCGAGCACGGCGAAGACGACGCTCGCCTCCGCGTCGCAGAAGTTGCCGAGGCAGAAGACGGCAGGATCGTCCACTACCTGGAAGCGCCGCCGCGGTTGCCGCTCGCGGGCGCGGCGGTGCATGGCATCATCGATCCCGAACGCCGCCGCGACCATATGCAGCAGCACACCGGACAGCATGTGCTCTCGGCGGCTTTTATTGAGCTTTACCAGATGCCGACCGTCTCGTTCCACATGGGGGAAGACTATTGCTCGATTGATCTGGCAGCGCCGTCGGTAAGTTCGGAACAGATTGCCGGGGCTGAGAAGCGGGCCAATCAGGTTGTGTTTGAGAACCGTCCGGTGAGGATTCGGTATGTTTCCCGTGCGGAAGCGGAGAAGCTTGGCCTGCGCAAACTGCCTCCCGCGGAGCGCGACGAACTGCGCTTGGTCGAGGTCGCGGATTTCGATGTGTCGGCATGTGGCGGAACTCACGTCAGCTCGAGCGGGCAGATCGGTTCGATCATTCTCCGGAAAAGCGAAAGGGTGCGGCAGGGAACACGAGTGGAGTTTGTCTGCGGCGGTCGCGCAGTTCGCATGGCGCGGCGAGACTACAGCGCGCTCAGTGAGGCGGCCGCACTATTCTCGTCGCAGCTCTGGGATGTGCCGAATCAGATCCGCAAGAATGTCGAAGAGAGCAAGCTGGTGCGCAAGCAAATGGAAGGTGCGCTCGACGAACTTGCCGAGCTGATGGCTTTGGCCGCGCTTCACAATCAAGCGGAGACGAACGGGCGGAAGATAGTAGTACGGGCGTTTTCGGATCGCGACATCGGCTTCGCTAAGCTGTTTGCCCAGAAAGTGACCAGAGCGGGCACGCCGGCTATCGCGCTGGTGGGGAGCAGCGTGGATCCGCCGGGTCTGGTTTTCGCGCAGACTTCATCGCAAACGTCGTCTCAGAATCTCGCGCAGGGTTCCGGCGGCACGCCCGGCTCGACGGCTGACATGGGAGCGTTGCTCAAGCGGGTGTTGTCGTCGGTTGGAGGGCGCGGCGGCGGAAGCCGTGATTTCGCCCAGGGCGGAGTTCCGGCGGGCTCGAATATCAAGGTTGAGCAGCTTTTGCAGCAGGCCGCGGGTACAATCGTAGGCTGATCCCGCAGCGCACGCGCCATCTTGCGGGAAGAAAGCCATCGGTGGAGCGACGGGCGTCCTCGGCCGTCCGGCAGCGCGGCGGCCGGGCGGGGACGCCCGGCTCTCCACCAGCAAGTGATCTTGATGCTGGAACCGCGGCTGATACTCGTCAACCTCCTGATCAAGCTGGGCGTGGCTGCGGCCGTGTCGAGCGCGCTGGTGCGGTCCAAAGAATTCAAGGGTCTGCTCTTCCGTGAGCAACGCGAAACCCGGCAGAAGATTTATCTGGCGTTGTGGATGGCGATCCCGATCGCACTCGGCGTCTGGATACGTGTCAGCGTTAAAAGCTTCCTCGCTGGCGACTTGTCGCTGGAAACCGCGCTGCTGCTGGGCGTGGTGGGCGGGCGCCTGTCGGGAGGGCTGGGCGGAGCGCTGATGTCGCTGCCCGCGGCAGTGCACGGAGAGTGGGCCATCTTGCCGCTGAATGTGCTCGCGGGAATTATTGCCGGGCAGTTGCGCCGGGTCGCGCCCGAGCAGGAAGACATCTGGTCGTTCTCGCCATTTATCGACCTTACCCTCTATCGCATGATTCGCCGCAATCTGCCGCGGCCGCGCGTGTTCGATTGGCAGATTGCTTTTTTCGTGACCATCGTAGGCATGCGTTTTCTGCAGACGGAAATTTGGCGCTTCTGGCCGAACGCCATCTTCAGCCTGGAAAGCCCCGCCCTGTGGGTGAATGGCGCCGGCGGAACTCTGGATGGGTATTTGGTCGAGAGCGCGATCTATCTGACGGTGGTCATGGTGGTGGGCACGGAACTGAAAATCTTCAATAGCGTCCGCATCCAGATCAAGCTGGAAGAGCAGGAGCGGTTGCTGCTGCAGGCGCGCATGGTGGCGTTGCAGAATCAGATCAACCCGCACTTCCTGTTCAATACGCTGAACTCCATTTCGTCGCTGGTGCGCTTCGATCCCGACACGGCGCGGGAGATGATCCTGAAACTCGCTGCCATTCTTCGCCGCCTGTTGCAGAGTGCGGATTCGTTCGTTCCGCTGTGCGAGGAAGTGGAGTTCATCGACAATTATCTGGACATTGAAGTTGTGCGCTTTGGACGGGACAAACTCAAGGTCGTCAAGGACCTTGATCCGGCGTCTCTGGCAGTCATGGTTCCCAGCATGCTGTTGCAGCCGCTGGTGGAAAACTGCATCAAGCACGGACTTTCTCCCAAAGTCGAAGGCGGCAGCATTACACTGCGCAGCCGGCTGATCAAATCGCGCCTGGTGGTCGAAGTGGAAGACGACGGTATCGGCATGGGGGCAGCGCAATTGCTTGAGCAACCCGATGGTTTTGGGGGCGGCGGCATCGGCATGGCCAACGTTGCCGAGCGTCTGAAGGTGCTCTATGGCGATGCCGCGAAGATGATGATCGAAAACCGGGAAGGCGGCGGCACGCTGATCCGGTTGCGGCTTCCCATTCTGCCTAATCCGGAGGAGCTGATGACGACTATGACGAGCGCCCCAGCACCTTTCGGTAAAAGTCTTCGTAAAGCGGAATGATCTTGCTGGCGCAGAATTTTTCCTGGGCGGCGGCACGCGCCCGTTTTCCCATGGCGCGCAGGGCGGATTCATCATTCAGCAGATCGATGGCGTAACGCGCCATGGTTTCCACGTCGCCGACATCGGCCAGGAATCCGGTCACTCCGTGCTCGATCAGTTCCGGCACTCCTCCGGAGCGAGTGGCAATGGGGACGACCTCACAGGCCATCCCTTCCAGTGCCGCGAGTCCGAACGTTTCCAGTTCGCTGGGCATCAACAGCACGTCTGAGATAGCCAGTTTTTCCCGGATCTGATCCTGTTTCCCTAGAAACAGCACGTGCTCGTGAATACCTTTTTGCACCGCCAGCCATTCCGCCTGGGAGCGATCGGGCCCGTCGCCAATCAGTAACAGCTTGGAAGGAATCTTCTTGCGAACGCGGTCAAAGATTTCGATCACGTCCAGGACGCGTTTCACCGGGCGGAAGTTGGAAAGGTGCACCAGCAGCCGCTCGTCATTCGAGACATACTCGCTGCGCTTTTCCATCCATTCCGGTTTGCGCAGATAGTCGTCGCAGTTCACGAAATTCGGAATGACTTCGATGTGGTTCTTGACGTCGAATACTTTGAGCGTGCGGTTGCGCAGATATTGCGAGATCGCCGTTACGCCGTCGCTCTGCTCGATGGAAAAACGCGTAATCGGAAGATACGAGCGGTCGAGCCCGACCAGAGTGATGTCGGTGCCGTGCAGGGTGGTGACAAACGGCAGATGCTTCCGCGGCGGAGTTGCCGCCAGCATCTGCTTGGCCAGCATCGCGCTTACCGAATGCGGGATCGCATAGTGCACGTGCAGCAAATCGAGTTCGTAGAGCTGGGACACCTCGGCCATGCGCGTCGCCAGCGCCAGATCGTACGGAGGATATTCAAATAGTGGATAGCGCGTGACCTCGACCTCATGATAATGAATGTTAGGTTCCGGCCCGGTCAGACGAATGGGCTGGGAATAGGAGATGAAATGAATCTCGTGGCCCCGGCGAGCGAGCTCAAGCCCCAATTCAGTGGCGACAACTCCGCTGCCGCCGTAAGTTGGATAACAGGTGATGCCAATCTTCATGCGCCTCCAGATGCGAGTCCAACGATATCATCATTGGATTCGCAGGAAGGGCTGGCGATGCAGGCGGGGCAGTCAAATTGTGCTGGACTCCAGGCTCTACTAATCTCGGCCCAGCCGTAGAACAATTCCGGCGCCAAGCCGCAGATTGTTCTGGCGGTTGTTGAGACCATCTGGGATTTTGGTCATGAAGTACTCGGCCTGTACGGGGCGAACGGAGACGTGCTTGGACACTTTGAAATCAATGCCGCCGCCCGCCGTCATGGCAAAATTATTTTCGGACCCTGAGTGGCCAATCCCGTCGGTTGTCCAAATGCCTCCGAAGAGGGTCTGAGCGAATGGCGTAACTTTGCCGTGCCTGAAATTCACTCGGGGCCCAAAAAGATAGGTAAACGCTCCTCCGACCAAGGCGCCGTTTGTGGTGGCGGTCGCACCATAGCCGGCCATATCTCCCACCACACCGAGCCAGTTGTTGGCGTTGTACTCGAGCTGGCCACCGCCGCCGTTGCCGTTGAATGTTTCCGAGGGTGCGCCGCTGGCGGCACTGGCATTTACATTGAAGCGCGCGTAGTAGTAGCCGCCATACGCCTCAAGTTTCGAGGCTTGCTCCTGGGCCTTCCCGTGCGGTCGCAAGTAACCCAAGGAATAGGACAAGCGCAAATGTCTTATTCACCTATGCCGCGCCTCCTTATAAGGCCATATAAGGCATGCGAAGTTCGTGACGACCAGCCCTAGTCCGAACTCGGCTTCTTCGGCGTCAGATCGCAGGCGTGTTTGACTCGATCCAGATCCAGCCCGCCGGGAGAAAACTCGGCGATCTGTCGTCCGCTCCGCGTTGGGAGTTCCACCTTGAAAACCTGGGCCCCGATCAAGCCCCTAACGGTGCCCTTGTCCATGGAGAGGAAGTGGCCGCGCATCCAGTTCCAGCCCTTGAAGTAGTGCGCATCGTCAACGCGGACCATAACTTCCAACTGGGGCTGTCCCCAGAAGCCGGGGCGGTTCGGCGGAGGCAGTCTGACTCCGGGATTGAAGTCGGCCAGCTTGAGCTTGCCGTCATCGCAATACAGATCCACTCTGGGCTTGTACTCCGTGTCTTCGCGAAAATAATTGTCCGACTGGATTTCAAAGCGCACTTTTTTCGCGCCCGTCATCTTGTCGGTGGAGTGAAACTCCAACCATTTTCCGCCGGCGCTGGCGCCGTCGGATTCGTCCTGATAAGGAGTCATGGCGCCACTCTGGGCGCAGGCCCATGCCGCTGCGCCAATCAAAAAGGACAAAAGAACGGCTCTCGCCGCCAACCCGAAACCGATTGCCTTACCAAACAAGCGCGATACTTTCAAGATCTCCTCCTGACAATCACACTCCTACATACTATTGAACCCGGAAGCTCCCGAAAAGTTGTATGGAATGGTGCAAAGAGTTTCGCAGGCGATGCGCGTCTACAACGTTGAAAGGTGCGACCTCGACCTTAACCTTACCGGGACAAACGGCGCTGCTGAGAATGAGAGTAGACTCGGGCGTGGAACCGCCGCATGAATCCGACCGAGTATGAACCAGTGGAGCTAATGCCGTAAGCGCTTCGAAAGTCGCGCCGCAACGTGCGTGAAAGCGCGAGTTCCGCCAGAAGAAAATAAGCAGAATGTGCAAGACTTTGCACCTTGCCTCTAAACAATTGGATTGTGATTCCACATCCTTGGCTGTATAAAAGGCTCCATACCTAGTTACAGATTCCGTCAGGTTCTACTTTTACAGTAGGCCCTTCTAAGTGCTATTTACCAGGGTAAACCCCGGCTCCCGGCGGTTGTATTCGGAGGAAACAAGGTAATGCGTAATTTCTTGTCACCCCAGGTTGCGAAAATCCGTTCCAGCGCGCCTTCCCGAACCATTCATCAATCGATGTGTGCGTCGCCTGCCCGCAATCTTGGCCTGACTCTGCTCATCTTCTGTATTGTCTTGCTGTCGCCCTCGTTCGCGCAGCAGCCTTTTCCCACCAGCCGCTTTGATAGCGCACGCGACGGCGCGAATATCTACGAAACTCTGCTCACCCCCGCCAACGTCAACAAGAATAGCTTCGGCCACCTCTTCAGCTTTCCCGTCGACCCTGGCGTGGCTGCGTCGCCCAACGCCGACGTGATGGCCCAGCCGCTCTACATGCCCAACGTGAATATTCTCGGGCAGGGTAGCCACAACGTCGTCTACGTCGTCACCATGGCGGATTCGGTCTACGCCATTGACGCCGACTCAGGCGCCCAGCTCTGGCACGCCAGCATGCTCAATGTCGGTGGCACTCCCGCCACTGTCAGCGACAAGACTTTGCCCTGCGGTCTGGGAAGCGGTTTCGATGAGGAAGGCATCATTGGTACACCCGTCATCGATCCCACCACCAATACCATGTATCTGGTGGCCAAGACGGCTCTGAACGGCACCGTCCGTCATCATATCCACGCCCTCGACATCACCAGCGGCAATGAGCAACCGGGCAGCCCCGTTCAAATCAAAAACATCCAAACGACCAGCAACAAGGGACACGTCACCGTTTTCAACAGCCTTCACCAGAAAAACCGCCCCGGCCTCTTGTTGACGGTCAACGGTATCCTCTACATTGGCTTCGGCTCGAACGGCTGCAACGACCAAAACAGCGGCTGGGTCCTTTCCTACAACGCAAGCGCCGCTATGGGGAGTTCTGAGTATCTGGCACCACTCGCGGTCTTCAACACGTCGCCCGACTGGGGATTGACTTCCATCTGGCAGGCTGGCACCGGTCTTGCCGCCGATGAAGCCGGCAACATCTTCTTTGAGACCGCCGAAGTCGCGGGCGCGGGCCACTATGATCTCCCAAGCGGTGGTCAGACCTACTGCAACAGCGTGGTGAAGCTTGCCCCCGATCTCACGGTTTTAGATTATTTCACCCCTTGGACCGTGGCCTACCTCAACTCCAACGATCTTGACTTGAGTTCCACCGGGGTTCTCATCCTCCCCGATCAAGACGACACCCATGAACTTGTCGCCAGCGGCAAGCAGGGCTGGGTCTACGTTCTCAATCGCGATAACATGGGAATGTACGCCCCGGGGGGGCCGACCGATCCTCAGGTCGTCCAGGAATTTCCCCTCCTCGAAAAAAGTGCCAACCCGGAAAGTGACTACGACGTCCAGTTCGGTTCTGCCGCCTACTGGAACGAGACCGTTTACTTCGCACCCGATGCCTCTCCGGTATTGGCTTATCCGGTGTCCGGCGGAAAGCTGGGCACTCCCGCTATGACTGCCCAGAAATATAGCGGCAGCCACTCCCCATCCATTTCCGCCAACGGCAACACCAACGGAATTGTATGGGCGATCAGCGGTAGTGAACTTCTCGCCTTTAACGCTTGTACCGCAAGCGCACCGGCAGGCACCTGCCAGAACCAGTACGCTCCTCTCGAACTGCTTTATTCCACGATTCAGGCCTCCAATAAGCGCGACGCGTTTCCGCACGTTGGCCATTTCGTCACTCAGACCGTTGCCGGCGGCAAGCTCTTCGTCGGCACCCAGACTAGTCTCGAAGCCTACGGACTCTTTCCCGTCGTCACGGTTACCGGAGGCAATGCCCAGACTGCTACCGTCGGCACCGCGCTGCCCGCGCCAATCAAGGTCCAGGTCGCCAATCCATACAACGGACAACCCAACGTCGGCGCCATCGTCAACTTCAGCGATGGCGGCAAAGGCGGCGTATTCCATCCCTCCTCCGGCCCTGGCACTGGTTCCGTCACCACCGACGCCAGCGGCAACGCTTCCATCACCTATACCGTTCCGCAAAAATCTGGGACCTACACCCTGACGATGTCCGGGACTGGCTTCGGTAATGCCACCACCACTGCTACCGCTGCTGCCGCCGCCGCCATTAAAATCATCTCCTACGGCGGAGCGAAGCAGACCGGTAGTTCCATCCTCCCCAACCCTATCGTCGCGCAGGCCCAAGACGTCTACAGGAACGGCGTCCCCGGTGTCACCGTCAACTTCACCGCCAACAATGGTGCCGTTCCCAATCCGTCTTCCGTGGTCACCGACGCCAAAGGCTTGGCTCGCACCACTCTACAGTTGCCGACCACCGTCTCCACGGTCACTGTCACCGCCAGTTCCGCCGGTCTCAAGAACGTCACCTTCGTCGAGTACTCCGTGGCCGCCGGCGGCAATAATCAGTCCGGGACCGCCGGAGTGCAATTGCCCTAGCAGGCTGCGGAAAAAGTCGGATTGCACGCTGTGCAGCCCGCAGCGGCTAAAGCCGCGATTGTTTTGCTGCACTTACGGCGCGGCTGAAGCCGCGCCCCTTCAAAACAAGATCAAAATCCGAGTTTTTCCGCAACCTGCTAGGCCCTCGCCGTGTCTTCGCCGAAACCGTGCAATCGCCGCCAGTGTGGACGCGGGCGACCACGCCCACGTCACCGTTCGCCCCGAATCCAATGTCACCCCGCGAAACTGATCTAACTCTGCCGAGTCCGCTGCCAGCGCGAGACAAGAGGGTGCGGATAGCTCCGCACCCCAAATTTCAAAGGCAGCGAATCTCCTGGCCAATTGACTTCCCCCCCGTTTAGCGGGAAACTCGCCTCAGAGCCAGGGACAAGAAAAGAATGCTTCCGCAACGTATCTCGAGGTCCGAGTTCCACCCTGACGAGTCTCCTCTTGACCCGACCGTTACGCTTGAGCAGCACCGCCTCGCCGGTTTTCCACCCGACCTCGCTCTCGATTTCGTCCTCAACACGCTCGTAGTCCGCGCCGCCGAAGCCATCCACGCCAACTCCGCCGCCCTGGCTCTCGCCAGCGGCGATGAAATGGTCTGTCGTGCCGCCAGCGGACCCCTCGCCCCAGATCTCGGCGTCACCCTCAACACCCGCGACGGTCTCTCCGGCGCCTGTCTCGAAACCCATCAGCCCCAGCTTTCTGTCGATACCGAGTTCGACCCTCGCGTCGACCCCGCCCTCTCCCGCCACCTCGGGATCCGCTCCATCCTCATCGTTCCCGTCTTCGACAGTAACGACAAGAACGCTCTCACCGGAATCCTCGAAGTCTTCTCTCCCTCTACCGGCGCCTTTTCCCACTCCGACCAGAAGCTGCTCGAAGGTTTCGCCGAGGAGTGCTCTCGCATTCGCGATGCCTCCATCGAACTTGGTCAGCAGGAACCCGCCGCCGTAGTCGTCCGGCCCGAGCTCGTTCCGCCCGCGTCCATCCTGCCCGGCTTCGATGCAGCCAGCCCTCTGCCCGCTCGCCGCCCTTCTTACGAAGCCTGGACCCTCGTCCTTGGGGCTCTGGCGATTCTCGCCTTCATCACCGTCAGCTTCCTCATCGGTTCCCGTATTGGATGGCTCCGCCCGGCCGCACCTCCTGCCCAGATCTCTCAGCCAATCCCGGCTGAGCCAACAAAATCAGCCGACCCGATAAAATCCACCGACGCGACAAAATCAGCCGACGCGACCAAATCCACCAGGACAAAGAAGCCCGCAGCGCCCGCAAAATCCACCGCCGCTTCCGCTTCCGCTCCCGCTGCTGACGAATTAGTCGTCTACGAAAAAGGGAAAATCATCTTCCGCATGAAGGACGATTCCACCAAGACCGACCGAGCGAAATCGCAACCAGCCAAGCCCGATTCCGCCAAGCCCAATTCCCCCAGACAAGACAGCGATTCCACGGCCCCCAAGTAACCGCTGGCAATGCTGACTGTCAACTAACCAACGCTCGCAGTCCGGCCCGAAGTCCGACGTTATGGGGAGCCTGGAGCCTGCCAGGCGCTAGCGGCCACTTTGAACTGGGTTTGGGAATAAGCGACGGATGAACAGCCTGTCCCTTTTTTGTTGGGTGGTTACGCCTCGGCGAGGAGCTGTGCGGCCTCGGCGGTACGCTCGCGCAGCTTTTCGAGTGAGCTGTGGAGAGGGTCACTGTTTGCCTGCGTCTCCGGATTCTGGCCGACGATCAAGGCGAGCCGGTCTACGGCGTCGGCGAGGCGCTGGGCGAGGTCGACGAGGACTACCAGAGAATCGGCGTGCAGCTTCCAGACGGAGCGGGAATTCCGCGAGCGCTTGAGTTCCTCCAGTTCGGTGGTCATGCGCGCCGTTACGGCGACGACGCGGAGCAGCATTCGCGCAGCGTCCGCCCGCGGTCCTGCTTGTTCGAGATAGTCGGCGGTGTAGGCCTCAATCTCGGCGGGACTGAGCATCAGGTTGAAATAGCGCATGGGCACGATCTGGCGGAACTTGGGATCGGCGACGCGCACGAAGATGCGGATCGATTCTTCCACCCTCCGCAACTTGGCCTCTTCGACCGAGAGCGCCTGCGGTGTAATAGCGGCGGGAACATACTTGAAAGCGATCGCCGGAGCAGCAGCAGCCGCGCCGCCCGCTTGCACTGCGTGACCGGGAAGAGTGGGGTGCGGTTGGGCACGGCGGATTGGCGGCCTGCGTTCCAACTCTTTTTTCAGCCGGGAGACGCGGAGGAATTTCTCCAGGGCTGCGCCGTAGTCGACTTTCAGCAGGTTCTCCTGGTTCAGCGCGGCAACGTGCTCCACGGTGACTTCGACGCCGTCGACGGTACTGAGGATGCTGCCGCCGAGTTCTTCAAGGCGGTGGGCGTAATCCTTAATCTCTTCCGCGGCGCTGGCGAACAGCGCATGGAAACGGTCGCCGAAGGCGGAATTGTAAGGCGCGATCGTGGCCAGCACACCGGGATGATAGATCGATTCGCCGAGCGCAGCTTTCAACTCCCGAACCCGCTGGATGATGCCGGAGTCCATGAGGGCGCTGAAGTTCTGGAAGCGATTCGCCTGGTCGAGCAAGGGGCTAAATTCGCGCAGCAGTTGCACATCCGCTTCCGACAGCACGGGCACGTCGGACTCGGACAGGATTTCCAGCAGCGCAATTTCAAACGGAGACAGAGGAATCGATCCGTCGAGGCCGTAGCCACGCTGCTCCCACTGGCCAGCCACGCGAGGATGGCGAAACAGAAAGGTTGCGACCAGATCGGTTTTGTCGCGATTGGCGGCGGAATCGTCGCGGTGGCGTGCGAAGTAGCGCAGCAACGCTTCGGCAACCTCGGGATCAAGGTCGGATTGCACTCCAAGCCGCAACATGGCGGGAGTGATCGCCATATCGAGAAGCTGGATCCAGAGGTGCATTCGATCGAGGGTGGCGCGCACGTCGGCCGCGTGGCTGATGACGTCGGGGGCGAGGTCGGCGGGCGCGGGCATCTCTCCGCCAAGCTGGTCGCTCAGCAGCCGCTGATAGAAGCTCTGGACGGTGGCCAGCAGCGCCAGTTCCCATTTGGGGTCCTCAACCAAGGTCATCTCCTTCGAGATCGCGCGTTACTGCTTTCAAATGGGCACCATCCTTTAGTAAAGCCGAAAGGGAAGGGCCGCGCAATTGGTTACCTGGTTACGGAAGTGGCTGCACTAATATCCCTCTGTAGAGATGGGGCTGCCCCACTCTGTGCCAGGAGACGCGGCAAGCCGCGCCTGTACAGGAATCAGTTGCCTGAGTCGGGCTATTGAAAGACCACGGTTTTGTTTCCGTACAGCAGGACGCGGTTTTCCGCGTGCCAGCGGACGGCGCGCGACAGGACGACTTTTTCGAGATCGCGGCCCTTCTGGACCAGGTCGTCGACGGTGTCACGGTGGTAGATGCGGACCACATCCTGTTCGATGATGGGGCCATCATCGAGTACTTGAGTAACGTAGTGCGCCGTGGCTCCGATCAGCTTCACGCCGCGTTGGAAGGCCTGGCGGTAGGGTTTGGCGCCGACGAACGCGGGCAGGAAAGAGTGGTGAATATTGATGAGCTTCTCGGAGCCCAAGGTTGCGATGAACTCGTTCGACAGCACCTGCATGTAGCGTGCCAGGACGACGAGACTGCATTTGTGTTCGCGGACGAGCGCGATTTGTTTCTGTTCCGCTTCCCGCTTGTTTTCTTTCGTGACCGGTAGGAAGAAGTAGGGGACTCGGTGAAAGTCGGCGATGCGCTGGCTATCGGGATGGTTGGAAATGATCAGCGGGATGTCGCAGGGCAGTTCGCCGCTTTGGTGGCGGTAGAGCAGATCCTGCAGGCAGTGGTCATGTTTCGAGACGAAGATGGCAATGCGGGCGCGGTCGGTGGAGTGGGCGAGCCGCCAGTCCATCTGGAAGTCGCGGGCAATGGGAGCAAAGCGCTCGGAAAACTGGGCCAGGTCAAAATCGAAATCGGACGGGTCGAACTCAACCCGCAAGAGGAAGAGATTCGATTCTTCGTCCCCGTGCTCATCGGCACAAAGGATGTTGCCGTTGTGTCGATAGACGAAGTCGGCCACCGTGGCCACAATCCCTTTGCGGTCGGGGCAGGAGATGAGAAGGATGGCGGAGGAGTGCATAGCCAACTTCGGATTTTACCAGCGCCCCTGCGATCCTCTGTGTATTCTGTGGTTCAAGAAGCTCTTTACCACAGAGGACGCAGAGGTACACTGAGGGGCACCAAGCTGCAAATGGCGCAGCGCCGCTACTGCGGGAAAGCCTCGTGAACCGTCAGAAATTGCAGCGGTTGGACGAAGAATGGCGAAGGACACAAAGAAAGAAGAACGCGCGCCGGAACAGTGGGTGAATGTGAGTGTGCAAACTTCGACATTGGCGCGCATGAGCGATGCTCATCTCCGAAGTGTCACATGCCAAAATGGAGGGATAGAAAAGGCGAACGAAAGGCTGGTCGGAAGTAACTAGCCTCTACCTTAGGTTCTTTTGTCCGAATTGACGAAACTGGAATTCGAATTCTGCTGGTGAGTATATCCCCTTCTGCACGAGAAGGGTGTTCATGGCGTAGACGGTAGCTCGAAACCGGTCCTCGCGAGACAGTCTTTCCATCGCCTCCTCGAAGCTGATCAGTCTCGCGCTCTTATCAGAAGCCTTCGCGGATTGACTCACTGATACACTTGCCATGATGAGAACTACCCCCTGTACTCTTCACGCTATTCTGCCTAAGTTCCGCGGTCAAAACAAGGAATAGATGTCCAGACCTAGCAGGCTGCGGAAAAAGTCGGATTGCACGCTGTGCAGCCCGCAGCGGCGAAAGCCGCGATTGATTTTGCTGTACTTACGGCGCGGCTGAAGCCGCGCCCCTGCAAAACAAGATCAAAATCCGAGTTTTTCCGCAACCTGCTATGCGGCATCCTCGCGGCTCCCGCGCTTCCAATACAGATATCCCGGCACCCCGATCAGCACAATGGTCGCACCCCAGAAGGCTTCAGTTGGCCTCTGGATGATGGTGTTTAGCGTCCAGGCGACGCCGACCAGAACGTAGATCGCGGGCAGCCACGGGTATCCGGTGCAGCGATAGGGACGGGGAACGTCGGGTCGCTTCCAGCGCAAGATAAAAAGGCCGATAACAGTCAGCGTGTAGGACAGCACCATGCCAAAGATGACGTAGGTGTAAAGCTGGTCGTAGCGTCCGCTTACGGTGAGCACCGCGGCCCAAATGCCTTGGCCGATGAGGCTGAAGGCGGGCGTGCGCCACTTAGGATGGATGACGGCCATGCGGCGGAAGAAAACGCCGTCCTGTGCCATGGCGAGATAGACGCGCGCGCCCGACAGGGTGCAGGCCGCCGCCGCGCTGAAACACGAAATCGCGATCATGGCCGACAGCCAGACCGCGGCCGCCGGCGAAAAGAGTTTTGTTGCGGCGGCGTGGGCAATGGTTTCGTACTTTGCGACCTCACTCAGCGGCATAGCGTAAACGTAAGTCATATTCATGGCGAGATAAATCGCGCCCACCACAAGCACGCCTAAGACCATGGCCAGCGGCACATTGCGCCGCGGGTCCTTGACTTCGCCAGCGACCCACGTGACGTAGACCCAGCCGTCGTAGGCCCAGAACACGGCGATCAAACCGACACCGAAAGCGGAGATCAATTGCGCCGGGCTCAGTCCCATAGTCAATCCCTGGTTTAGCCCGCCCGGCGCCTGCGCACTGAAGTTCGACCAATGCCCCTTACCGATGGCAAATCCCAGCACAACGAAGGCTGCCATGGCGGCGAACTTGGTCCAGGTGGAGACGTTCTGAAGGAGTGCGCCCCAGCGCAGTCCGACAACATTGACATAAGTGAGGATGGCGATCAGTAACAGCCCGACCGCATGCGCGCGTGTGAAGGGAATGCCTGCCAGCGAGAAAATCACGCGCTCCTGCGAAATAGCCGGAATGATGTTCCCCATGTAAGCTGCCGACGCGACGGAGAGTGCGGCGATAGTACCCCCATTTGCGACCGCGAACAACATCCAGCCGTACAGAAACGCGACCAAGTCGCCGTAGGCTTCGCGGAGGTAAATGTATTGTCCGCCGGAGTCGGGATACATGGAACCGAGTTCGGCGAATGCGACGCAGGCGCACAAAGAAATCACTCCACCGAGCACCCACACCAGAAAAAACAATGCCGGATTCGGCAAAGGCCCGGCAATATCTTTGGCGGTAAGAAAAATAGAAGAGCCGATGATGCCGCTTACCAGCAGCAGTACGGAGTCCAGCAAACTAAGCCCACGGACGAGACTCGGCTGCTGACCGGATGTTTCGGCTTCGGTGTTCATTCAGTAGCCGGTGAGTTATGCATCCGCAGATTAAGTCGTTGGTCGTTCGCAATCCGTCGTTCGCCATTCGTCGTTGGCCAATCGTCGTTCGCCAATCGTCGCAGCTCGCAATCGGTAGACGCTGTGGGTGTTGCCAACGACTAACGACCAACGACCAACGACTGATCTACCCCATGCCCAGCTCATCCGACGATTCCAGCGGCGTTCCGCAGCGGCGGCAGATGACGGCCGAGCAATCGCCGCAGGTCAGGGGATTGCTGACTTCCACGGCGCAAACTGGGCAATAGAAAACCACTGCGGGTTTCTTGGCTTCTGGCGCTGCTTTCGGGGAAGTTTCCATGAGCACGAAACTGTAACACAATTTTCTGGCGCGTTCGCGCCCACTTACTCGGGCGGCTTTCGCAGGATCAGGTCGCCTTCCGTCGGGGGCAGCGAAAAGGGAAATTGCCAGACTTTGTCTTTCATCCAGACCCCGAGAATAAAATCCTCTCGCTCTTTCCACGGACCGATCCATTTGTTGCCGGTCGCGAAGAAGACCCAGCCGTGGGCTTCGGGATTGCCCGGGGTCAGCATCACCGTGTTGGGATCGAGGCTTTGCGTACTTAGAAACTCGATGAACTCGGCCGCTTCCTTCTGGTACTCCCGCAAGCGAGCCGTTTTTTCTTCGGCGATCTTGGGATTCTTCTTGATCTGGCGCTCGGTTTGGAAGATCTCGGTATCGACGTCGTTCTGCAATTTGTTGGAGAGTTCTGTGGGATCCTCAAAGCCCTCAAGAACGTCGTGATGACGAACGAAGTCGATCCGCAGGTCAGCCGGAAACTCAAATTTGTCCTGACCGGTGTAAGTCACAGCCACGTATACGCCGAGGAGGTGATAGAAGCGGCGGCGGCTCTTTGTCAGTTCCTGAGAATCCACGAGAAGTGTGACGGTGAGGTCTTTCCCGGTCATCGTCCAGCGGTAGCGTCCGTCATCGCCGCGTTCGAACGCGCAACCGGGCGCGCCGGCGGTCCAGCGCACGGCGGGCAACTCCTTCTTTTTCGACGCGTGGCTCAGCGTCGGCGACAAAATCGCGCAGGACAGAATCGCGCAAACCGGGAACGCAACTGTTGCCCCGAAGAAACGGGAAGGCAGCATGAAAGCAGAGTGTATCGCTTTTGCGCCTGGCACGTCACGGCGCACCGGGCGCGGAATCGAGGGCCGCGACCCGTCGAGCGGGCGGGCGACTCCACCCCAACCCCAATGGCTTCGGAGAAGCGCATGGCGGGCAAATGCGCGCAGAAAATGTGTTAGATTGAAAATGGTGGGGCGCGTAGCTCAGTTGGTAGAGCAACGCCCTTTTAAGGCGTGGGTCGCAGGTTCGATTCCTGCCGCGCTCACCAATACAAAACCTGCATAAACAGGCCCTCCGCGAGAGGGCTTTATTATTCTGTCTGCAAATTGTATGCAGCGGTCCGGCCGGGCGGGGCGCCCGGCTCTCCACCAGCAAAGCTGGCAATGTAAATTAGTTGAAATGATCGCGATCCGCTGCAGCGGCCTGCTATTTGACTTGGACGGCGTGCTCATCGATTCCACTCCTGCGGTCGCGCGCGTCTGGCAGCGGTGGGCGGTTGAGCATGGCCTTGATCCGGAGACCGTGGTCCGCATGGCGCATGGGCGCCCGAGTCGAACCACAATCCGCGAGCTGTTGCCCAACGCGGATATTGACCGCGCCGTTCTCGACAAAGAAGATCGAGAAGTCGAGCGCCGCGAGATGGAAGATCTCGATGGTGTGGTTCTGCTGCCGGGCGCTCGGCAACTCCTGAACATTCTGCCTCCCGAACGCTGGAACATTGCGACCTCATGCACGCGCCCACTGGCCGAGGTGCGTTTGCGGGCCGCGGGCCTGCCCATTCCCAAGACCATGATCACCGCGAGCGACGTGAAGATCGGCAAGCCCGATCCCGAGCCCTATCTGAAAGCGGCGGCGAAGCTTGGGTTTGCCGCCTCCGATTGCATCGTGTTAGAAGATACGCCCGCTGGAGTTCGTGCGGGAAAGGACGCCGGCGCCAGAGTGATTGCATTCCTCACGACCATGATCCGCCGCGACCTCGAAGACGCCGGCGCCGATTGGATCGTTCAAAACTGCGCCGAGATCACTGCATGTAATGATGATGGCGGCTTGCAGTTGAGCCTCTCGCTGCCGTAATAGGTCTCAGGTGCTAGGTCTCAGGTCTTAGGAAGACCTTAGTTCTTGGCTTTCCGGAGACCTGACATCTAAGACCTGACACCTAAGACCTGACACCTAAGACCTAAGACCTGGGACCTGAAGCGGAAGCCGTTTGCGCGCGTTCCTCCGCTCAACTAAAATTCTCTCGTTTCCTTAGCAGTTGACCGCAAGAGTAGGATTGATGCGAGCCAGGCGGCTCCGATTTTCTCAATCGCGACACAAAATCGCTGAAATGGGCAGGGTCTCGTGATCATCGGTGTGCCGAAAGAAAGTTATCCGGGGGAACGGCGGGTTGCGCTCGTACCGGTAGTCCTCCCGACGCTGACCAAAGCGGGCTTCGAAGTTTACATAGAGTCCGGCGCTGGAATCGAGGCCGGCTATCCCGATTCTCAGTATGCCGACAAGGGCGCGAAGATCATTGCGGACCGCGCTGCCGTGTTTGCTGCCGCTGACGTCGTCGTGCAGATTCTTTGTTACGGTTCCAACGACGTGGTGGGGAAGCAGGATATGCCGTTTTTTCGTCGCGAGCAGATCCTCGTCGGATTTCTGCGTCCCTTCGGATCGTCGGACATCCTGCAGGAGATCGCGCACGCTGGCGTCACCGCGTTTGCCGTGGAGTTGATGCCCCGTTCCACGCGCGCCCAAAGCATGGACGCGCTCTCCTCGATGGGCACCGTTTGCGGATACAAGGCGGTGCTGGTGGCAGCCGATTCCCACCCGCGCTTCTTCCCCATGCTCACCACCGCGGCTGGAACCATCACACCCGCCCGCGTGTTCGTGATCGGCTGCGGCGTTGCTGGACTCCAGGCCATCGCCACCGCGCGCCGCCTGGGCGCGGTGATTTCGGCTTACGATTTAAGGCCCGCGGCGAAGGAGCAGGTGCAGAGTCTCGGCGGACGTTTTGTCGAGCTTCCCATCGAGGCGAAAGACGCGCAGGACGCTCGCGGATACGCCCGGGCGCAGGATGAAGATTTCTACCGCCGTCAGCGCGAGTTGCTGGGGAAAGTAGTGCAGGAAAGCGATGTGGTGATCACGGCGGCGGTGATTCCGGGAAAAAAATCGCCCGTGTTGGTGACCGGAGATATGGTGAAGGG
Source organism: Terriglobales bacterium (assembly GCA_050013295.1). Classification (GTDB taxonomy): domain Bacteria; phylum Acidobacteriota; class Terriglobia; order Terriglobales; family Acidobacteriaceae; genus Acidiflorens. The sequence continues at coordinate 5,885 of JBEKFN010000001.1, read as the reverse complement.
AATGGCGCCCGGTTCGGTGATCGTCGATCTGGCCTCAGAACGTGGCGGCAACTGCGAGATCACCGAAGGCGGCAAGACCGTCGTAAAACATGGTGTGACCATTATCGGAGCCATCAACCTGGCCTCCGGCGTGCCTTATCACGCGAGCATGATGTACGCCCGCAACATCACTGCATTCCTGACTCACCTCATCAAAGATCAAAAGTTGAATCTGAACCTCGGGGATGAAATTGTTCGCGAAACTCTGCTCACCCACGGTGGCGAGATTGTGAATGCCCGGGTTCGCGAGTTTTTTGCTTTGCCCGCACTGGCGCCCGTGGCCGGTTGATGGTTCATACGGTGGTGGGAAGTGCGTCTCGCGAGCCTGCCCGGTTTTGCCGAAGCCCCGAGCGGAGCCGAGGGGGAAGTCGAAGGGTCCAGCCGGGCGGGGACGCCCGGCTCTCCATGAGCTAGGAAAATCGAACGGAGGAAAGATGAACAGCAGTTCGAACCTGATCAACGCACTCTTTATTTTTGTGCTCGCTGGATTCATCGGATTTGAAGTGATCCGGCGAGTCTCGCCCCTGCTGCACACTCCGTTGATGTCGCTCACCAATGCCTTGGATGCGATCGCGGTGGTGGGTGCGATCGTGCTCGTGGGCGAGCACAAGAGCACGCTCTCCGCCGTTTTCGGATTTATCGCCGTGGTCGCCGCCACCAGCAACATCGTCGGCGGCTTCCTGATCACGGACCGCATGTTGAAGATGTTCAAATCCAGCCGCCCCGCGGCTAAACCGGCGGCCAAGTCGGTGGGCCAATAATGACAGCCGAACTCGCAGGCGGCCAGGTCGTCATCGAGATTTTATATCTCATCGCGAGCGTGCTGTTCATCCTCTCGCTGAAGTGGATGAGCTCGCCGACCACGGCCCGGCACGGCATCTGGGCGGGCGAAATTGGCATGCTGCTGGCGATCTGCGGCACGCTGTTGCACCACGGCATTGTGGATTACCGGCTGATCGCCATTGGGCTTGTGCTCGGCACCATCATCGGCGTTCCGCTCGGGCGGGTAGCGATGACGGCGGTTCCGCAGCGAACCGCGCTCAGTCACGCCTTTGGCGCGCTCTGCGTAACGCTGGTGGGCTCCGCCGAATTTTATTTGCGCACACCCGATATCTCGCGCTTCATGATGGCGGTGCTGTCGCTCGAGGTCATTCTCGGCGGCTTGACCGTTACCGGCAGCTTGATGGCTGCCGGCAAGCTGCAGGAAATTCTGCCGCAGCGGCCGCTGACTTACAAAGGCCAGAACCTCGTCAACTTCGTGCTGCTCGCCTGCGCTCTGGCGATCGCCGTATCTCTGGTCCTGCATCCGGAAGCCCGGTCCCTGTTTCCGTTCATGATCCTGATCGCGCTGGCGTTCGGCGTGCTGCTGATCATTCCCATCGGCGGCGCCGACATGCCGACCGTCATTTCATTGTTAAACGGCTATGCCGGCCTGTCGGCGGCGGCCATGGGCTTTGTGCTCGACAGCAAGCTGCTCATCATCGCTGGCGCGCTCGACGGATCGTCGGGCCTCATCCTCTCCATTATCATGTCGAAGGCTATGAACCGCTCCTTCACCAACGTCTTGTTCGGAGCTTTTGGTCAGGTGCAAGCTGCGGCCGCTGCCGGAGAAGAAGCCCGACCGGTTCACAGCGCGACCCCGGAAGAAGCCGCCGCCATTCTTTCTGCCGCGAACCGCGTCATCGTGGTTCCCGGATACGGTATGGCTGTGGCCCAGGCGCAGCACAAAGTACGCGAACTTTACGATGCTCTGACGAAGCGCGGCGTGGACGTGCGCTTTGCCATTCACCCCGTTGCCGGACGCATGCCCGGGCACATGAATGTGCTGCTGGCCGAAGCCGATATCCCCTACGACCGCCTGATTGAGATGGACGAGATCAACGGCGACTTTCCTCAGACCGATGTCGCGCTAGTGATTGGCGCCAACGACGTTACCAACCCTGCCGCCCGCACCGATACTGCGAGCCCCATCTACGGAATGCCGATCCTCGACGTGGACAAAGCCCATACCGTGATGGTCATCAAGCGCAGCATGAATCCTGGTTTCGCCGGCATTGATAACCCGCTCTACTATCTCGATAACACCCTGATGCTGTTTGGAGACGCCAAGGCATTTGTCGGTAGCATCGTGCGCGAGCTCAGCGGAGGACACGGCTAGGTTGAGCCACGAGCTACGAGCCGCGAGCTACGAGCAAACCGGTTGCCCCTAGCTCGCAGCCCGATGCTCGCAGCTTACTTACTCGGCAACGCAGAATTAGCCACTGCGAAAGCAAGGCCAAGAAGTACAAGATCAGAGCGGGTAAGACCAGGTTGCCCGGCAAGAATCCGGCGGGCTTCAGTTACGCGAGGGATCTTCGCGTAGCCTGCGGCCCGCCCGGCGTTTAGGCTGCTTTCTTCATCTGCCTGATCTTAGCCCAACGTGCTTTCTGGGCCAGAGAAATTCTCCTGCGCCCTGCTGCGGAGAGTACGCGCTTGGCGCGATGTGCCCCCGCCTGCACTGTTGCGCCCGTACCTCGGGTTAGCTTTTCGAGAACCGAAATAGCTTCCCCAAGCTTCTGGACTTGGTTTTGCGCATCCCGGCGTTCCTCTCGCAGCCGGTCAATTGCCTTAGCAATATTTGTCATTAAGTACCCTCCCTCGTGTAACTGCCGTCGGTCATTGTATTACTAACTCGCCGTTTCTGTCAGGATTTATTTGTAGAGAGGGGAATTATGTGGAGCCTGGATGACACGACCATTAAAACAAAGGACGATGACACAGAATGATGACCCGGGGACAGCCTTGCGTCCAGAGGGCCCGCCCGCAGCCTCATCCAGGGGTGGTAGTAATCCTGAAGACCCGAACAGGAAGCGAGCGCCAACGGCCAAGCTATAGATAGCCGTCGGCGCCGTGACTACAATCTGAAAGCGCGGCAGGCGCGAACTGAAGCCGAAAAGTACCACCTCCGGCGCCGTCATCGCCGTATTCATACCAGCAGTCCCGCGACAAACATCCAGGCCGACAAAGTCCTTGCCGATTCCGCCAAGGTTGGCCGAGAGTAAGAAGATCATTGGCGGGCTGGGAGTCTCCGCGCCGAGCCTGTATGCCGTCAAGAGTCGGAAATCCGAGTGAACTGACACTCAATTGTAGTTGTGAGAATTGAACTAACCATTCCTTCCGAAATCCCGCGGCGCGTACGAAATGTTTTCGCATGCACTTAGCGAGCGCAAGACGTGCACCTGCACGCTCCCGCCTTTCCCGGTTGCGATTCGGTCCGACTCAATTGCAACGGATTGCATCCGTCTTAAGAAGTTTGGCAGGGAAGTGTAGCTAAGTTATTGACGGCAAAGGCCGTACCTTTCGCCAGGGCTGGAAGGTGAATTGCCCACTGCTTTCCTGATGAAGTGTGTCTGGCCGAGCACGAAGGTGAAAACGACGAGGAGGAAGGCGCTCGCGGCGGTCGTTTTGCTGGTCGGCCTCAGCCGTGTTCTTGCCTGGTGCGAAGTAACATCCGCATCTCCATCGACCGTCATTTCGCATCGGACCCCGCTCACGCAATTAGAAAAAACTTTGCGCCGTGTGCCCGCGCACATCTCCGATTTCTCTACCCTATGGGAGCAGCTGGCCCTGCCGAAATGTGGGAACATCCGCCTGCCCGAAGCCTTGCTAACCCCCGACCCGCTGCTCAACGTGCAAGATGACGATCTGCACGTGCGCGTCAGCTTCATTGTTGGATCCGACGGACACGTATATAGCGCTTTCGTCCTGGACAGCGGCGGCCCCGGCGAGGACCGGATTGTGCTGCGCGCAGTCAGCTTCTGGCGCTATCGTCCCGCACTCTGTAACGGCGTTCCCATCGATTCCGAAGCGCAGGTAAGATTCCGCATCCGCTAGCGCCCGAATTCTCCTACAATATCAGCGATGAGGTTGCCGTGACCGCAGACAAGCCGAATCCTCCCGATCCCAAAAAAGACCAGCCCGTCGAAGGCAAGGAGATCGAAGAGTTTTTTCAACGGTTCCCGGGTAACTTTCGCTGGCCGAAGCCGAATGCCGAGGCGGTCGCGGCTGCCGTGGAAGCGATCCAACGCATGTCGGGAGGCCGCGCGGCCGCGCAGGATCTGGCGGCAGACGGTGACGCGGACGAACCGGGAAGCGCGTGCTCAGCTTGCGGAGGTTCGCTCCCTGCGGGCGCTCGCTTTTGTGTCTGGTGCGGAATCCCGACCCAACTGGTCGCGGGCGATGCCAATGCTGGAGCCGGTGCCGGCCAACATCATGTTCACCACCACTATCATCATTTTGTCCCCAGTCCGGGAACGGCATCCGGCGCGCCTTCTGCCGAATCCGAGCCCTCTACTCCGCGTGGTCGTGCTCCCGGTTCGGCGGGCACTTCGACGGGCGGCCGCGCCGAAGCCGGCGCCCGCCAGGTTGTGCAGGACTGGGCGCAGGCCTGCAATACCAAGCACATCGACGATCTGCTCGAGCTCTACTCCGCCGACGCTACTCTCATCCGTTCCAACCTTCCGCCGGTTCGCAGCTTGCCTGCGATCCGGGAATTTCTTATCTCGCTGCTCGAAGCCGGATTGGGCGACGTTGAGATGGAATCGCTGCGCGTCGAAGTGCTGGGTGAGATTGCTCTCGATCTCGGCCGTTGCAAAATGCTCGTGCCCGTTGCCATGGGCAAGCGCCGCGAAGAGCGCGGAAAATACCTGATCGTCCTGGTGCGACAGCCCGCCGGCACATGGAAAATCTTTGCCGATTGCTGGGCGTCCGATCTGGCTGTCAGCGCCCCGCCGCCCGAGCCCGCCGCCCGAAAGGGAAGCGAACCAATCCCGCCTCTCCGCAAGCCCCGCTGATCCGGAGCACCTGCAAAGCCACAAAAACCCCGATCCTCGCGGATCGGGGTGAGGTGGATTCGCTAACTCGAATTCAGATTCCGTCGACCAGTGTGTTCAATTGCTACTGGTACGTGTCGTGAATAGCTGCCGGAAGCTCAGGCTCTCCACGTCGCGGAACATTGGTGTTCCGGGCGGCAGGCCCCCCGGACTGGTAAAGTCCAAGTCAAAAAAGTAATTTCGGGTGGGCGGATCATATACGGTATTGCAGCACTTGTAAAACCCCGTATTGTAGGTTGAGTAGTACAGGCTCACCAGCGAGCCCTTGTAATTCACGGTGGTATTCCCCCAGTCTTCCAGGTAGCGCAGGAAGTTGTGTACACCTCCGTCGGTGCCGATGTCCGGTTCCCCTGCATAGACAGCCCAAGTCGACGCCGTCGAATAGGGGAAAGTCCTGTTCTTCCCGCCTGAAATTGCCACCCGGTAAGAGGTAACGATGCTAGCGTTCCGGTTATTCGCGTTGGTAACATTGCCCGTCTGCATGCTTTCCGCATCCGTCCAGCTGTTCGAGAGGAGCGTGACAGCGTCGGCTATTACCGCCGCGGCCGCATGTCCTGCCACATCGCCCGCGAACGCGGTGGTGTCGCCGGCCCAACCCGCCGCGTCGTTCGTGTTGCTGTTGTAGTCGCCCAGGATGTACACCGGGTTCTCCGAGGCCACCGTGAATCCGCCAGGGCTATCCACGGTCGCAGCGGCGTCCGTTCGCAGCGGTACGTTGCCCAGCGAACCATCCACTAGCCGCAAAACGTGCCGCGCCCCGCTGACCCAGTTCTTGCGCGCGGTGCTGCTGCAACTCGTAATCCGGGCGCTTCCCGCCGCGGTACCAAAGGGATCGGGGTTGGCCGGGGTGTTGATGGCGGTATTCAGGTTGGTAGCGCCGTTATAGAAGCCCAATCCCAGGTTCAACGCGCCGAAGTTGTCCAAAAATCCGTTCTGATTGACGTCCTCGGGAGAATTGACGCCGCCTGGAGTTTC